>CAIYPH010000581.1 GCA_903928045.1 uncultured Rhodospirillales bacterium | reverse complement strand
CTTCAGCAACCCGCGCGCCACCCAGCTGCCCTTCTGGTTCGGCAATGGGCAGCTTGAGGGGCTCGCAGCTCTGTCGCCCGATCCGCGCTCCATCACGCTCAGGGTGCGCAACTGCTTCATCGCGCTGCCGGATGACGGCTATCAGCCGCGCATTTTCGACCCGCGCTCATCGTTCTTCAGCAGCGTGATCTTCCATGATTTCGGCCGCTCGCTGGAGGAGTCGCGCGACGTGCACTACACGCTGCGCCACCGGTTGGAGAAGAAGGACCCGCATGCCGCCATCAGTGAGGCGGTGAAGCCGATCGTCTATTACGTCGATCGCGGCACGCCGGAGCCGATGCGCACCGCGCTGCTGGAAGGTGCCAGGTGGTGGAACAAGGCCTTCGAGACCGCCGGGTTCCGCAATGCCTTCTATGTCGAGCTGTTGCCGGAGGACGCCAACCCGATCGACATCCGCTACAACATCATCACCTGGGTGGCGCGGGCGACGCGCGGCTTCTCCAACGGCAAGATGATCTGGGACCCGCGCACCGGTGAAATCCTCCAGGGGGTGGTGACGCTGACGGCGGGGCGCGAGCGCCATCTGCGCAGCATCGCCGAGGCGCTGCTCTCCCCCTATGACGACGCGACGCCCTGCCCCGAGGTGCATGAGCTGATGATGGCCCGGCTGCGCCAGCTTTCGGCGCATGAGGTGGCGCATACGCTGGGGCTGGATCACAACCACGTCGCCAGCACCTTCAGCCAGGAGATGTCGGTCTGCGACTATCCGGCGCCGCTGCTGCTGCTGGACGGGAATGGGCGGATCGACATGTCGGCCGCGTACGGCAACCAGATCGGCCAATGGGACGAGATTTCCATCACCTGGGGCTACAGCCAGTTCCCGCCCGGCACCACGCCGGCGGAGGAAAAGGCCGCGCTCGATCGCATCCTGGAGGATGCCGCCCGCGCCGGCTTCTACACCATCGCCCAGCAGGATGCGGTGCCCGAGACCGGCGTGCATCCCAAGGGCCACAACTGGGACACCGGGGAGGATGCGGCGGAGGAGTTGCTGCGCCTGCTCGACGTGCGGGCGGCGGCGCTGGCGCGCTTCGGGGCGGCGGCGATCAAGCCGGGCCAGCCGATGGCGCTGCTCGCCGATCGCCTGGTGCCGCTCTATCTGCTGCACCGCTACCAGACCGAGGCGGCGGTGAAGCTGATCGGCGGGCTCGAATTCCGCTACGCCATGCGCGGCGACGGGCAGCTCGTCACCAAGATGGTGCCAGGCGAGGACCAGCGGCGCGGCGTTCAGGCGGTGCTGGCGACCGTCGCGCCCGCCGTGCTGACGCTGCGGGAGGACCTGCTGAGCCTGCTGCCGCCGCGGCCGCCGGAATATGACCGCACGCGTGACTCCTTCCAGGGCCATACCGGGCTGACCTTCGACGCGCTCGGCGCGGCGGAGGGTGCGGCGACGCATACATTCGCCCTGCTATTCGACGCCGCGCGGGCATCGCGGCTGGTGGAGTACAACCATCGGGACACCACCCTGCCCTCGCTGCACGAGGTGCTGCAGGCGGCGCTGGACGCAACGTGGCGGGCGCCGGGCGAGACCGGCCTCGCGGCCGCGGTGAAAATGCGCGTCGAGCATGTGATGTTGCGCCACTTGATGGCGCTTGGCGCGCGGGAGGAGTCGCCCGCCCCGGTGCAGGCGATCGTGGCCGATGTGCTGGCGGAGCTGCGCGACGTTCTCGCGGGGGACATGCCCGCCGATCCGGTGCTGCGCGCCCATCGCCGCGCGGCGCTCGCCACCATCGCCGCCTTCGAGCGGGACCCGGTCCGCTTCCGTGTGCCCGGAACGTTGCCGCCGCCGCCGGGCATGCCGATCTGAGGCAGGACGCAGGAAGGCCCTGGAACATCGGGGCGGGTTCCCTTAGTTTGTCGGCTTACGTCAGAATCCAGGGCCGCCAAGGCCCAGCTTGAGGGAGAAACAAATGACCAGTCGCCGTACTTTCCTGGGCTACGCCACGGCGCTCGCCGCGGTGCCAGCCACCGAGGCGCTCGCACAGGCGGTGCAGGCCACCGGCTCGGTGACCCAGTCCGGCCTGGTCGGCAAGCTGGAAGGCCCGATCCCCGCCGGCGGCCCGAAGCCCACCAAGTTCAGCGAAGCGCCGCAGCTGGCCGAGCTGGTGAAGGCCGGCAAGCTGCCGCCCGTCGAGCAGCGCATCCCGGCCGAGCCGATGGTGGTGAAGCCGGTCGAGAGCACCGGCAAGTATGGCGGCACCTGGCGCCGCGCCTTCATCGGCCCGTCGGACGGCGAGAACGGCAACCGCATCATGGCGTCGGACAAGCTGCTGTTCTGGGACTTCACCGGCAGCAAGATCGTCCCCTGCGTCGCCAAGGGCTACGAGATCTCGGCCGACGGCAAGGTGACCACGCTGTTCCTGCGCAAGGGCATGAAGTGGTCCGACGGGCACGCTTTCACCGCCGATGACTTCATGTTCTGGTACGAGGACATGTACCTCAACAAGGACATCGTGCCCGCCCCGATCGCCGACATGTCGGCCGGCGGTAAGCCGGGCAAGCTGGTGAAGGTGGACGAGACGACGGTGCAGTTCGTCTTCGAGAACCCCTATTTCCTGTTCCCCTCCATGCTGGCCGGCGACACGCTGATCGGCGGCGGGCAGGCGACCCGGCAGTCCGGCGGCAACTCCTACGCGGCGTATGCGCCGGCGCATTACCTCAAGCAGTTCATGCCGAAATACTCCTCGGAGGCCGAGGTCAACGCCAAGGCCAAAGCAGCGGGCTTCGAGAGCTGGGTGCGGATGCTGCACGTCAAGAAGGATTGGGAGCTCAACCCGGACCTGCCGACGCTCGGCCCGTGGAAGACGGTAACGCCGATCAACACGCCGACCTGGGCGATGGAGCGCAACCCATTCTATTACGCCGTCGACACCGATGGCAACCAGCTGCCGTACATGGACAAGGTGGTGATGACCTTGGCCGAGAATATCGAGGTGGTGAACCTCAAGGCGATGGCCGGCGAGCTTGATCTGCAGGAGCGCCATATCGATCTGCAGAAATTGCCGGTGATCCTGGAGAATCGCGATCGCGGCAAGTACGACGTGCATCTCGACCTCGCCTTCAACGGCTCGGACACCACGCTGCACGTCAACATGGATTTCCGTGGCGACGACGTGATCGGCAAGCTGCTCGGCACCGCGGATTTCCGCCGCGCGCTGTCGATGGGCATCGATCGCGATCAGCTGAACGAGACCTTCTGGCTCGGCCTCGCCACCCCCGGCTCGGCCTGTCCGGCCGAATCCATGCCGGAAAACCCCGGCCCGGAATGGCGCAAGAAGTGGTCGACGCTTGACGTCGCGGCCGCCAACAAGCTGCTCGACGGGCTTGGCCTGACCAAAAAGGACAGTGAGGGCTATCGCCTGCGGCCGGATAACGGCAAGCGCATTGTGATCGAGCTGCTCGCGGTCAAGGCGTTCATGGACTGGCCGAAGCATGCCGAAATGATCGCCCAGCATTGGCGTAAGATCGGCATCTATGGCGACGTGAAGGAGGCCGAGCGTGGCCTGGCCTTCAACCGGCTGCTGAAGAGCGACCACCATATCTTCGTCTGGACCAATGGCGGCACCGAGCTGCTGTATCTCTATTCGAGCTGGGCGCTGCCGACCGACGTGGCAAGCGGCGTCTACGGCATCGAGCATGCGAAGTGGTACGCCTCGAACGGAACGCAGGGCACCAAGCCGACCGATCCGAAAATGCTGGAGGCGCTCGAGCTGTTCCGCTCGGCCGCAAGCAAGCAGGAGCCGGAGCGCAACAAGATCGCCCAGGACGTCTGGAAGATCATGGTTGACCAGCAGTTCACCATCGGCACGTGCGGGCAGTCGCCGGCGTTGATGGGCGTGCGCATGGCCAGCCGCCGCCTCGGCAATATCCCGGGCCGCACCTGCATCGCCCAGCATTGCCGCACCCCGGGCAGCAGCCGTCCCGAGACGTGGTTCTACAAGTCGTGATCCAAACCACCCCGGCGGCGCCGTGATCGCCTTCATCACGCGCCGCCTGCTGCTCGGCATTGTCACGGTCTGGATGATCTCGGTCCTGTCTTTCGCGATCATCCAGCTCCCGCCGGGCGACTTCGTGGACGCCTACATCGCCAATCTGGCCGCCTCGGGCTCCTCGGTTTCTGCCGAGGCGGCGGATGCCATGCGCAAGCTGTATGGGTTGGGGCAGCCCTTCTACGTGCAGTACGGCAAGTGGATCTTCCGCATCATCTCCGGCGATTTCGGCGAATCGATGGAATGGCGCCGCCCGGTCACCGAGGTGATCGGCGATCGCATCTGGCTGACGTTGCTGCTCTCGCTCTCCGCGCTGATCGTCACCTGGGGATTGGCGCTGCCGATCGGCATCTACTCCGCGGTGCGGCAATACTCGCTGGCGGACTACCTTTTCACACTGATCGGATTTCTCGGCATCGCCATCCCGAATTTCCTCCTCGCGCTCATCATCATGTATTTTGCCTTCACCCAGTTCGGCATGAGCGTCGGCGGGTTGTTCTCGTCGGAATACGCCCTGGCGCCGTGGACCTGGGGGCGGGTGTGGGACCTGATGCAGCATCTACCGCTGCCAGCGATCATCCTGGCACTCTCCGGCACGGCGCAGCTGATCCGCATCATGCGCGCCAACCTGCTTGATGAGCTGCGCCGTCCCTACGTGGTCACCGCCCGCGCCAAGGGCCTCTCGGAGACGCGGACCATCCTGAAATATCCCGTGCGCGCCGCGCTCAACCCGTTTGCCAGCAACATCGCCTATCTCTTCCCGGCCCTGGTCTCCAGCAGCGTGATCATCTCCATCGTGCTCGGCCTGCCGACCGTGGGGCCGCTGCTGGTGAAGGCGCTGGTGGCGAAGGACATGTTCCTCGCCGGCTCCATCGTGCTGCTGCTCGGCATTCTCACGGTGATCGGCACCTTCATCTCCGACCTTGTGCTGATGTGGGTGGACCCGCGTCTGCGCCACCAGATGGATTGAGCGATGCTGGGAGCCCTCTTCGGCCGGCGCAAGCCTGCCCTCAGCCAGGCCGAGCGTTTCGCGGTGGCCACGCAGTTGCAGCTGACGTGGTGGCGCTTCAAGCGGCACAAGGTGGCGATGATCAGCCTCGTGGTGGTCGTGCTGTTCTATCTGGTCGCCCTCGGCGCCGATTTCCTCGCCACCACCGACCCGCATGCGACGGACGCGCGCACCAGCTATATCGGGCCGCAGCCGATCCATTTCTTCGAGAATGACGGCAGTTTCAGCCCGCATGTCTATGGACTGAAGGGGGTGCGCGACCCCAGGACGTTCAAGCTCATCTACACCGTCGACCCGAGCCGCCATGTCTCGATCGATTTCTTCGCGCCCGGCTATGAATACACCTTCCTCGGCATCTCCACGACGACGCATCTGTTCGCGCTGCGCAATCCGGAGCGGGGCGACGGCATCTTCATCCTCGGCACGGATCAGCTCGGGCGGGACGTGTGGTCGCGGCTCATGGTGGCGACACGGGTGTCGCTGACCATCGGGCTGGTCGGGGTGTCGATCAGCCTGTTCCTTGGCGTGCTGCTCGGCGGCGTTTCGGCGCTCTATGGCGGGCTCATCGATACGCTGATCCAGCGCACCATCGAGGTGATCCGCTCGATGCCGACCATTCCGCTCTGGCTCGGCCTCGCCGCCGCGCTGCCGAATGATTGGAGCGTCACCCAGGTCTATTTCTCCATCACCATCATCATCTCGCTGCTGGCCTGGACCGATCTCGCGCGGGTGGTGCGCGGCAAGTTCCTCGCACTGCGCGAGGAGGAGTTCGTGATGGCGGCGGAGTTGGCCGGGGCGTCCACGGGGCGGATCATCTTCCGGCACATGTTGCCGAGCTTCCTTAGCCACATCATCGCCGCCGTCAGCCTCGCGCTGCCGGCGATGATCATCAGCGAGACCTCGCTGTCCTTCCTTGGCCTCGGGTTGCGCCCGCCGGCGATCTCCTGGGGGATCCTTTTGCAGGATGCACAATCCATTCAGTCCCTTGCTCTCGCGCCCTGGCTGCTCGCGGCCGCCGTGCCGGTGATCCTGGTGATCCTGGCGTTCAACTTCCTCGGCGACGGCCTGCG
>CAIYPH010000580.1 GCA_903928045.1 uncultured Rhodospirillales bacterium | reverse complement strand
CGGCGGCGGCGCGCGCGGTCTACACCGACTATCTCAATCGCTCGGAGCGCACCGCCAATGAGCGCGACATCCAGCAGCCCGATGCCGAGCTGATCTCACTGGCCAACGTGCCATTCGCCCCGGCACCTCCGACCAAGCGGCAATTCCTCATCCTCGCCTTCCTCGCCGCTGTGATCGCCGGCGCGCTCGCCGCCCTGGTGCGCGAACGCCTGGAGCCTGGTTTCCGCACCGCCGACCAGTTCGAGGCTGAGACCGGTCTGGTCGCGCTCGGCACGGTGCCGAGGGTACGCCGTGCCCGGCGCGCGCTGGCGCTTGACCCACGCGAATCGGCCTTTGTGGAGGCGATCAGCCATGTCCGCGGCGTGTTGCAGGTCGCCGGCGGGCCGGCCCGCGCACGGGTGATCCTGGTGACCTCAGCGATGCCGCAGGAGGGCAAGACTTTCTTCGCCGTCGCCCTAGCCCGCAGCGTATCTCAGACGGGTGCCCGCTGCCTGCTGGTGGATTGCGACCTGCGCCGCCCGTCAGTTGCCCATGTGTTGGGCATCGCCGCCGAACCTGGGCTGGGGCCGGAAAACCTCGCAGCGATCACCCCGGGCAGCGAGCTTGTCACCGGCGACAGCACCATCGACCGCCTGGTGCGGCGCGATGCGATCTCGGACCTCGACATCATCACCGCCGCCGACGCGCCGGCGGATGCCTCGGTGCTGGTGGCCTCGGAACGACTGCGCGTGATCGTCACCGAGGCGCGCGCGCGGTACGATCTGGTGATCATCGACGCCCCTCCGGTGCTCGCCTTCGTCGATGCCCGCGTATTGTCGCGCATCGCCGATCGGACCGTGATGGTGGTGCGCTGGTGCAATCGGCAATCAAGGCGCTGCGGCTTTATGGGGCCCGCATTGCCGGCACGGTGCTGACACAGGCCGATCTCGATGCCGCCGGCGCGGCGGAGGGCAGCAAGGCCTATATCCTGCGCGAATATGGCTCCTATTTCCGCTGACCGGCCATCGCGATGGAACTGACCCAACTCAGCGTCGTGCTGTTCCCGCTTTGCGCCTGGTATGCCTTTGCGCCCATCCGCCTGCTGCAGCTCGCCCTGGTGTTCTCCACCTTCGGCGCCGCGGCAGCCGCAGTGATCGGCGGGCTCGGCCTGCCGCCTGGTTTGCCGCCGGCGGTGCTGTTCCTCGCCTTTGTTGGCCTGCAATACGCCCTCGGCGCCAGGTTCTCCGGCGAGACGGCTGTGCTAAGGCTGCTGGAGCCGTTGATCATACTGGTGATCTACGCGCTGCTCACCTCGGTGGTGTTACCGCGCGCCTTCGCTGGAAAATTCGAGGTCTGGCCGCAGAAGGTCGATTCCGGCTTCCCCTTCCCAATCACCATCGGACCGACACCGAGCAACTACACGCAGGACCTCTACCTCCTCTCCAACGCCTGCGTCGCGATATTCGGCGCCTTGTTCATCACCCGCTCCGACGTCTCACCGCGCTCGCTCGTGCACACCTATTGGTGGGGAGCTGCGATCGTGGCGTTCGTGAGCGTGTGGCAGGTGGCGAGCAGATTGGGCGGTGTGTTTTTCCCGACCGCATTCTTCTATTCGAATCCCGGTTGGGTGATTATCGAAGGCCAGGAATTCGGCAGCGTGCTGCGCACCAACGGCCCGTTCAGCGAACCCGCGTCGCTCGCCTTCTACGAATCCGGCATGATCTACTCCTCGGCCTGGGTGCTCCTTCGCGGACATGCGAGCCGGATGGCGATGTTGCTGCTGCCTGTCTCGATCGGCACGCTGTCACTCTCGACCTCGACCACCGGTTACGCCGTGCTCGGCGCCGGCGGCGCCTTCCTGCTGATCTACGCACTGACGGTCGCGCCGAAAGCGGAGGCGGCACGCATCCTCAAATACGGCGTACCCTTCGCCGTACTCCTGGTGCTCGGCGTGCTGGCGGCAGCGAGCCTTGACAGCAGTTTCGCCAAATCGGTCGACGAAGTAGTCACCCAGACGTTGTCCAAGAGCAAGGCCTCTTCATACGAGGACCGCACGTCGCTCGATTCCGACTGCATCGCCTTGCTGTGGCCGACCGCCGGGCTGGGCGCGGGCTGGGGCAGCGTGCGCTCATCGAGCCTGGTGCCCGGCTTGATCGCCAATATCGGCATCCCCGGGATCGCGTTGGTGCTGTGGTTCGCCTGGCGGATTTTCTCCTCGGTCGGCCGGGTGCGCCGCATGGGCGGGAGCGCGGATAGTCTCCTGGCAGTCGATGCCACGTCAGCGGCGATCGTCGGCACGCTGGTTGCAGCGGTGATTTCGGCACCGACGATCTCCAACGTCGATTTCTTCCTGGTGCTCGCCTTGCTCGTCGGCTCGCTGGCGCGGATGGAGATTGCAGTGCGCCAGCCAACGCCGCAGCCGCGCGCCGCGACGGGATGGCGGACCGCATGAACCCGGTTGCCATCAACGCGCGCTTCCAGGTGCAGGCCCTCACCGGAGTGCAGCGCTTCGCCGCCGAGATCACCGCGGCGCTGACGGCCATCTGGCCGGCGGAGCGTGCCACGCTGCGGCTGCTGAAGCCCGGCGGTGGCGGCGCGCGCGGGCAACTCTGGGAGCAGGTCGTGCTGCCGATCGCGGCGGGCGGTGGGGTGCTGGTCAATCTCGGCAATACCGCGCCGATCATGCGCGGGCGGCAGGTTGTGGTGATCCACGATGCGGGGCCGGCGGCGCAGCCGGAGGCCTATGGCTGGAAATTTCGCCTGTGGTACCGCGTGATGCACGGCGCGTTGTTCGCCGGCCGGTCACGCATCGTCACCGTCTCGGCCTTCGCGCGGGACGAGTTGGTGCGGCTGCACGGGGTGGCGCCCTCCAGCATCGCGATACTCGGCGAGGGCGCGGAGCATATCCTGCGGCCTGCCGCGTCGCCTAGCATTCTCGCAGCCCATGGGCTGGAGCCGGGCCGCTTTGTCCTGGTGGTCGGAAGCCTCGCGGCGCACAAAAACCTGCCGGCCCTCGGCGCCACTGCGCGGATGTTGGCGGCGCGTGGCATCGAACTGGTGATCACCGGGGGCCTTGCCGGCAACGTCTTCGCCGGCGGCGCGCCCTTGCCGGCGCCGGCGCGTTACATCGGGCGGGTCGATGATGGGGAGCTGCGCGCGCTCTACGCGGCCGCCGCCTGCTTCGTCTTCCCCTCCCGCTACGAGGGCTTCGGCCTGCCGGCCGTGGAGGCGATGGCCTGCGGTTGCCCGGTGATCTCCAGCCGCGCAGCCTCGCTGCCCGAGGTCTGCGGCGACGCAGCCATCTATTGCGACCCTGCCGCCCCCGACGATATCGCCCGCGCGGTCGCCGAACTGCTCGATACGCCGGGGCGTGCCGCAGAATTGAGGGCTCGCGGCTTCGCCCGCGCGGCCGAGACAACGTGGCATCGCGCGGCGGAGCGGCTGCGCGACGTCATATTCGAGGTGGAGACCAGCCGGTGAAAGTCGCAATCGTGCACGAATGGCTGCACACGGTGGCCGGCGGCGAGCGGGTACTGGAGCAGTTGCTCGCGTGCTACCCGGAGGCGGACCTGTTCTGCACTGTCGATTTCATGCCCGTGGCCGATCGCGGCTTCCTCGGCGGGCGCAAGGTGAACACCAGCTTCATCCAACACCTCCCCTTCGCGCGGCGGAGGTTCCGGGCCTATCTCGGCCTCATGCCCCTCGCCGTCGAGCAATACGATCTCTCCGGCTACGACGTGGTG
>CAIYPH010000579.1 GCA_903928045.1 uncultured Rhodospirillales bacterium | reverse complement strand
GCAGGAAGGAAGCGCTTCTTTTTGAAAAAAGAATCAAAAACTTTTCATCCCTTTGCCGCGGTGTTTCCCCCGGCAACTCCGACGCAGGGGATAAAAGTTTTTTTGTTCTTTTTTTCAAAAAAGAACCCCTTCCTTGCTTACTTCGTGTCCCCGACGCGCTTCGCCAACGCAGCATCCCACGCCTTGGCGCCGGGTTCCTCGGCATAAAGCTTGTCGGCCAGTGCGCGGAAGGGGGTGAGATCGGGGCTGTCGACGGCGATCCCCTTGGTTTTCATGGCGGCGACGATGTCGCGCTCATCGGCGAGGCGGCCGTCGTCGTTGGTTTTGGCGGCGGCGAGGGCGGCGGCGGTGAGGGCGGATTGCTGGTCGGCGGTCAGCTTGTCCCAGAAAGGTTTGGCGATGCTGAAGAAAACGGGTTGCAGCATGTGGGCGGTCAGCACGATCTGCTCGCTGACTTCGTAGAGCTTGGCGGCGTTGAAAATGGAGAGCGGGTTTTCCTGGCCGTCGATGGTGCCGGTTTTGAGCGCGAGATAGACCTCGGGCATCCCCATCGGGACGGGGCTGACCCCGAGCACGCGGCCGAGCACCAGCCAGTCCGGGCCGGCGGGCATGCGCATTTTGACACCGGCGAGATCGGCCGGGCCTTTCACGGCGCGTTTCTTGGCAAGGGCCACCTGGCGGGTGCCGAGATAGGCGGTGGAGAGGATGACGATGCCCATTTTTTCGGCCACCGCGCGGCGGTACTCGGCGCCGATCGGGCCATCGAAGACGGCGCGGAGATGGGCGTGATCACGGAAGAGGTAGGCGCGGTTGAGGAAGCCGTATTCCGGCATCTGCTGCGCCACCTCGAAGGTGGTCATGGTGCTCATCTCGAGCGTGCCGCGCTGAAGGGCGGGGACTTCAGTGCCCTGTTTGAACAGGGTGGAAGCAGGGTGGACGCTGACGGTGAGGCCGGTCTTGGTGGCTTCCGCCTGGGTCTTGAAGGCCTCGCAGGCCTTGGCCAGAAAGTCGGACGGGGGGGCGGCGGTGGAGAGGCGAACGGTTGCATCGGCGGCCTGGGCGCGGCTGGCGAAAGGCAGGCCTGCGAGTGCGGCCAGCGTGGCCCGTCGGTTGATGTGCGTCATGATCCCCCCGGTTTACTGTGGCTCGGCGTGGCGACATGATCGCGGAGGCGATGTTTGAAGTCTATAGGATTTCCGAGCGCGGGAAGGGGGGCGGGAAGGGAAGCGCTCCTTTTTTGAAAAAAAGGAGCAAAAAACTTTTATCCGTTTGGTGTGCACTGCTCCCATCTAACCGCGTGGAGTGCTCCAATGGCACGGAACGGATGAAAAGGTTTTTTGCTTCTTTTTGCTCACAAAAAGAACACACTCTCCCCCGTCCTTAATGACGCAATCCCTAATCCGGTAGGCAGTAGGTTGTCGCCTGGGTGCAGTCGCCATAATTGGCCTCGCAGTTGTCGCGCGCCACCGTCTGGGCGTCGGAGAGGCGGTAGCGGCTAACATACGACATGCCACCGGAGCTTTCGTAGGCGGCGAAGCACTGGTTGGCACCCCAGCGCCACAAGATCCGGCAGGGCTGGCTGCCGGTGGTGGCGGCGCAGCGGGCGAGGGCAACGGTATCGGCCGAATCCTGATCGGGGTGCATATCCGAGCGGGCCCAGGCGCCGGAGCCGCTTTTGGCGAAGGCGGCGTAGGACGGGTACCATTGCGGTACGCTGGCGGAAATCCGTTCATCCCGGCAGCGTCCGCGATACCACGTCACCTTATTGTCCTTGTTCATGCCGAAAGTGCCGGGGGATGATTTATCGATGCTGCCGAGGAAATTTTCCGTGAATGAGTCGGATAGCAGACAGATGGCCCGGTAGGCTCCGGACTCCAGGCCCGCGGCATCGCAGTTCCAGCCCATGGTATCGAACTTTGCACCATGGCGCAGGCATAGGCGGAAATCGTGACCGTCCCGGTAGTTTACCCAGTGCACGCCGCTCTCACCTTCAGCCCGGAAGTAGTAGGTGCCGTGCTGCAATGGCCCGTTCAGCAAGGTGCGGCAGCCCTGGGAGGCGATGTCGAACCAGCCGATGGTCTTGAGCGACTGGCCGGAGGGGTAGGCGATGGTGAGCCATATCTTGGTGTCGGCCTTGTTGCAGAGTTGCCACTCCGCCCGGGCGGCGCCGCTTCCGAGCAGGCAGAGTACGGCCGCCAATACGCAGATCACCGGCAGATCCCGTCGCCAGGTCATGCAAGCCCCCTTTTGTTGAGAAAATTGAGGACTTCCGGCAATGACATGTCAACCGGAAAGTAGGCTCGGGCCCCCCTTCCCTTGCGGGGCGCGGCCCCGCACACTCCGCCAGCACAACCGAGGAGCCCTCCATGCGCCGTCGCAATTTTCTCGCCGCCGCCTCCGCACTCGCCGCCCCCAGCCTGGCGCAGGCGGCTAGTGCCAGCACCGTTCGCTTCACGCCGGAGGCGGATCTTGCGGTGCTTGATCCGGTTTGGACGACCGCCTCGCAATCCGGGCAGCACGCGGCGCTGATCTATGACACGTTGTTCGGGCAGGATGCGCAGTATCAGCCGCAGTTGCAGATGCTGGAGGGGTATACCGTCGAGGAGGACGGCAAGCGCTGGACGATGAAGCTGCGCGAGGGGCTGGCGTTCCATGACGGGGAGCGGGTGCTGGCGCGGGATTGCGCGGCCTCGGTCAAACGCTGGGCGGCGCGGGACCCGTTTGGCCAGGCGATGGCGGCGGCGACCGATGAGATCAGCGCGACGGATGACAAGACGATCGTTCTGCGGTTGAAGAACCGCTTCCCGGTGCTGGACGCGCTGGCGCGCAACTCCGGCGTGCCTTGCGTGATCATGCCGGAGCGGCTGGCGAAGACCGATCCGTTTACCCAGGTGACGGATACCACCGGGTCCGGTCCGTTCATCTACAAGGCCGATGAGCGGGTGGCGGGGGCGCGGGTGGTTTACACCCGGAACCCGAAATATATCCCGCGCAAGGACGGCAAGATTGGCGGTACGTCTGGGCCGAAAGTGGCGCATTTCGAGCGCGTTGAATGGGCGATCCTGCCGGACCCGACCACCGCGGTGGGGGCGTTGCAGCGCGGCGAGATCGACTGGCTGCTGACGCCGAATGCCGACCTGATCGACACGCTGCGCAAATCGCCGGGAGTGACGGTGCGGGTGGCGTTCCCGCTCGGTTCGATCTCCTGCATGCGGTTCAACTGGATGCAGCCGCCGTTCGACCGGGCGGCGATCCGGCGCGCCGTTCTGCCGGCGATCGTGCAGGCGGACTACATGACGGCGATGAACGGCGAGGACCGCGAGCGCTGGCGCGACAATGTCGGGTTCTTCTGCCCGGGCATGCCGATGGCCAATGACGAGGGGATGGCGGCGTTGAGTGGGCCGCGCTCGATCGATGCGGCGCGGCGGAATTTGGAGGCGGCGGGTTACAAGGGCGAACGCGTGGTGCTGCTGGCGCCGGGCGACGTGCCGTATGCGAAAATCCTGGCCGACGTGACCGCGGATGTGTTGAAGCGGGTGGGCTTCAATGTGGACTACCAGTCGATGGACTGGGGGACGCTGGTGCAGCGGCGGGCCAAGCAGGAGCCGCTGGACAAGGGCGGCTGGTCGGTGTTCCACACCAACTGGACCGGGGCCGACCAGGGCACGCCGGCGACCCACGTGTTCCTGCGCGGCAACGGCAAGGCGGCCGCGCCGGGATGGCCGGAGATTCCGCGGATGGAATCACTGCGCGACGCCTGGCTTGCCGCACCGGACCAGGCGACGCAGACGCGGATTGCGCGGGAAATGCAGGGGCTGGCGTTCCAGGACATTCCCTATATCCCGCTGGGGCAAATGATCTCGCCGACGGCGCATCGCTCCGATCTCGCGGGGATGGTGGAGAACCAGGTGGCGTTCTGGAATATGCGGCGGGGGTAGGGTTACGTCGGTCTTCTCTTTCTGAAGAAGACGGTGCGCTTCCGGCCCGTCGCCCTCGGCCCGTGCAATAAGGCCGATGTGGACAGGCTGGAACAACTCGCGGTCGGCGATGAGAGCGCGTTCTATGCAGCCGCCGTCGCTATCGGGCCACGCCTCCGTATCCAAATACTGCTATCCGCGATCGGAGCTGCATTCATACGCGCCGCAAAAAAAAGGCCATTCGCAGAAGATTCTCTGAACAAAAAAGAAGCAACTTACTTTCGATTCCGTTTTGCCGTTGGGCTGACGGGGGGGTGGTTTAGGGTTGGCGGAATATTGTTCTTATATCGAAATAATATGCGCGTATTTCCGGTTCCGCCGGTCAGTCGCGTGGTAATCGCCTGGGGAGGAGGTTCATCGGCTTCCCCTCGGAGTTGGGGTACCAGAGGATGGCTTGGCGCTGTTTGCGGGTGAGGCGGCGGGGCTTCGCAGGGCGGGGCTTGGTCGGGCGGGGCTTTCTTGCGCGCTTGGGGCGGGGCGCGATGCAGGCGGGGGTGATGCCGAGCATGTGGCAGATGGGGCGCAGGAGGCGCTGGGCCTGGCTG
>CAIYPH010000578.1 GCA_903928045.1 uncultured Rhodospirillales bacterium | reverse complement strand
TGGTGTGGCGCACGGTCAGGCGGGGCAGGAAGCCGAGCTGCATGCACTGGCGGGCCATCGAATAGGCGCCGGAGATCAGCGCCTGGCTGGCGATCACGGTGGCGACGGTGGCGAGCACCACCATGGGCAGGCGCAGCCATTCCGGGCAGAGCAGGAAGAAGGGGTTGCTGAGGGTCGCGGGGTCACTCAGTACCAAGGCGCCCTGGCCGAAATAGTTGAGGAGCAGGCAGGGCAGCACGAGGAACAGCCAGGCGAGCTGGATCGGGCGGCGGCCGAAATGCCCCATGTCGGCATAGAGCGCCTCGGCGCCGGTGACGCACAGCACGACCGAGCCGAGCACGAGGAAGGCGAGGTAGCCGTGGCGGAACAGCACCGCGATGCCGTAAGTCGGCGAAATTGCCAGCAGCACCTCGGGGTTGCCGATGATCGCCTTGGCGCCGAGCAGGCCGATGACGGCGAACCACAGGATCATGATCGGGCCGAACAGCCGGCCGATGGTCGCGGTGCCGCGGTATTGCACCAGGAACAAGCCGAGGATGATGACCACCGAGAGCGGCAACACGAATTCCTGGAAGCGCGGGGCGGCGATCTCCAGGCCCTCGACGGCGGAGAGAACCGAGATCGCCGGCGTGATCATGCCGTCGCCGAAGAACAGGCCGGCGCCGCAGATGCCGATCATGGCGAGCACGCGCGTCATCTTCGGGCCGGTGGCGCCGCGCTGGGCGAGGGTCATCAGCGCGAGGATGCCGCCTTCGCCCCGGTTATCGGCGCGCATGACGAGGAGGACGTATTTGACGGTGACCACCAGGATGAGTGACCACAGGATCAGCGAGAGCACGCCGAGCACGTCGGCGCGGGCCATGCCGCCTTCCTTGAAGTGCTCAAGGCTCGCCTTCAGGGCATAGAGCGGGCTGGTGCCGATGTCACCGTAGACGACGCCGAGCACGCCAAGAAACGCCGCGAGTTTGACGGGGCCGGCCGGGTGGGCGGCGTCGGCGGTCGCAGTGGTCATGCTGTGGCTCCATGTCGTGCCGGGGCCGGCACTCGGCGGCGCTCGATACGCTTCGGCCATGACGGGTGCAAGCGGGCGCCGGCATGGCTGGTGTTCATCGGCGGCGGGCGACGGTGCTCAGGCGCGGCTGCCGAAAATGGCGGTGCCGACGCGGACATGGGTGGCGCCGTGGGCGATGGCGGTTTCGAAATCGCCGGACATGCCCATCGACACCACTTTCAGGCCATGGCGGGCGGCGCGATCGGCCAGCCAGTCGAAATGGGGGGCGGGGTCTTCCTCGACGGGGGGGATGCACATCAGGCCGGTGAGCGCGGCGCCGAAGCGGGATTTGCAGTCGGCGATGAAAGCATCGGCATCGGTGCGGCCGACGCCGGATTTCTGGTCCTCGGCGCCGACATTGACCTGGATGAGCAGCTCGGGCGTGCGGCCCTCGCGGGCGATGGCGTCGGCAATGGCGTCGGCCAGGCGGGGGCGGTCCATGCTTTCGATGACGTCGGCGAGGCGCACGGCGTCGCGCGCCTTGTTGGTTTGCAGGCCGCCGATGATGTGCAGGCGCATGGCCGGGTGGGCGGCGCGCAGATCGGGGAATTTGCCGGCGGCTTCCTGCACGCGGTTTTCGCCGAAATGGCGCTGGCCGGCGGCGAGCGCGGCGAGGACGGCCTCGGCGGGGTGAATTTTGGAGACGGCCACCAAGGTGATGTCCTCCGGGTGGCGGCCGGCGCGGGTGGCGGCGGTGGCGATACGGTCCTGGATGCGGGCGAGGTTGCCGGCGACCACACTATATATATTGTCCATGGGCTGATGCTTCCGGCCGGAGGATCGATGGACCGCAAACTTGTCGCATGGGGGCGCGCGGTCAAGTCCGCGGGGCGGGGAATTCCGCCGCTGTGGTTGTTCACCGATGAAGTGCGGCTGCCGGACCCGGTTGCCGCGGTGGCGCGGCTGCCGGCCGGGCTGTGTGGCGTGGTGTTCCGCCATGATGGGGCGGCTGGCCGGGCGGCGCTGGCGAAGCGGCTCGCCCGTGTGTGCCGGGCGCGGCGGCTGGTGCTGGTGGTGGCGGGGGATTGGCGGCTGGCGGCGGCATTGGGGGTGGGGGTGCATTTGCGCGGCGGGCGGCGCATCGGGGGGCGCTGGGGGATGGTGACGAGTTCGGCCCATTCGGCGGCGGAGCTGGTGCGGGCGCGGCGGGCGGGGGCGGATGTCGTGTTCCTGTCGCCGGCCTTCGCGACGGCGAGCCATCCGGGCGCGGCGGGGCTTGGCGCGGTGCGGTGGATGGGGGCGGCGCGCCGGTTTGGCGGGGGGATGGCGGTGGCGGCGTTGGGGGGGGTGGATGGGCGGACGGTGCGGCGGCTCCGGGGGTGCCGGGCGGCGGGGGCGATCGGGGCCTTGGCCTGACGGCTGTGGCATATCCGCCACAGTGTTTCGAAAATGCCATGCGACCCCGCTTTGGGCAATTGCGGGTTGCGCAAAACACATTCAATACTCTTCTCAGGTCTGGCTGCCCCACCCGTTACGGGAGTTCTGATGCAAGCGATCGCACAGGCTCAGGTGGGAACGGGGCGGGGCCTGGAAACAAGGAGGATTGAATGCGTAATTATCTTCTCGCCTCGGCGGCCCTGATCGGCCTCGTGGCCGCGAGCACCGCCCAGGCGGCGACGTTCGCGACGAGCGACCCCTCGAAGAACGCCTCGGCGTTCGGTTCGCCGCAGACCAGCCCGGAGCCGGGCAAGATCATCGTCCACATGGGCGGCTTGGTCGCGGTTGACGTCGGCGTCATCGGCAACAACTCCGACAAGTCGTCGACCACCACCGCGAAGCTGCAGCCCTATGGTATCGGCGGTTATTTCCGTCTGTACTTCGGCGTTGACGGCAAGCTGACCAACGGCATGATCTACGGTGCGAAGAGCGAAATGCGCACCCTGTTCGCCGGTGGCACGCCGGGCGGCTATGCCGGCGGTGCGCTGAACGGCGCCGGCGTCGGCAACGCTTCGGCGAACTCGACCGCCTCGCTGTGGTACACCCGCCGCGCCTACACCTATCTCGGTGGGGATAGCTGGGGCCTGCTGCGCATCGGCCAGGGCGACGGCCCGCTGTCGCTGTTCTCCGGTTCGTCGATCACGACCGGTGAAGCCTACGACACCGGCCACTGGGACGGTGACGTTTGCGACTTCATTGGCTCGAACTGCCTGAGCTGGGTGTTCCCGGACGTCGGTAACGAATACGACTCCGCCAAGATCACCTACATGACCCCGAAGATGAACGGCTTCCAGGCCGGCGTCAGCTTCGCTCCGTCCTCCGCCGCGCTGACCGGCAACGACGGCTTCAACGCGAACGCGGGCGGCAGCGCCCGTCAGTCCGTGGCGGTCACGAACTCGGACACCAACCGTCCGCGTAACCTGTTCGAAGTCGCCGCTCGCTGGTCCGGCAATCTCGGCCCGGTCGCGGTCGACAGCTGGGCCGGTTACTGGGGTTCGGGCATCGTGTCCGCGGCTCCCGGCGCTCTCTCCGCCGGCGTGTCCAAGGTCAACGGCCTGAGCATCTTCAACTGGGGCACCTCGCTGACCTACCAGGGCTTCTCGGTGTTCGGCACCATCAACGGCGGCACGACCAACGGTCAGGCCGGCACCCCGCTGGTGACGCTGGCTTCGGGTCGCAAGAAGAACCAGCTCGCCGGCATCGTCGGCGCGCAGTATGCCTCTGGCCCGTACACGGTCGGCGCGGCGTACTATCAGGTTGAGCGTCAGGGCTCCAACGGCGGCACGGGCAACCGGACCGAGCGCGCCTTCGACATCGGCGGCAACTACACCGTTGTCACCGGCCTCGACTTCTTCCTGGGCTACACCTACGGCACGATCCACCAGAACGGCGTGAACTTCGTCGACGCTGGCGGCCCGGCCACGGCCAACAACAAGTCCACCTCGAACGCTCTGATCGGCACCATCCTGGTTCGCTGGTAAGCTTCGACTACGACTTGACTTCGACTGGGAACGGCGGGGCATCAGCTCCGCCGTTTTCCGTTTTGGCGGGCCGTGCTCCGATCGCTTGGCGACGCGGCGGAGGCGGTGTAGAACGTCGGCCAGCGCCATTGGGCGCGGACACATCGGACGGAACGGATAATGCGTATGCGGTCGGGAACTCTCGTTGTCCTTCTGATGACGGCGATCACTTTGGCGGGCTGTAACGGCCTGAAGAACGAAGGCGTGTCCGACGATTCCTGGCAGGAAGTTAAGCTGAAGGCGAAATCGGGCGACGGCAGCATCTTCGGCGGTGACGGGATCACGTTCGGCGGCAAGAAGAGCGCCGATGATGGCGGCACCGGGATCGGCGTGAACGCCTATCTGTGGCGCAGCTCGCTCGACACGCTGTCATTCATGCCGCTGACCCAGGCGGACCCGTTCGGCGGCGTCATCATCACTGACTGGTATCAGCCGCCCAATGGGTCCGGCGAGCGCTTCCGCGCCACGGCCTATATTTACGGCCGGCAATTGCGCTCCGACGGGATCCGCGTGGCGATCTACCGGCAGGTGCTGCAGAACGGGCAGTGGATGGACTCCGCGGTGAACCCCTCGACGGTGACCGAGATCGAGAACCGAATTCTGGCGAAGGCGCGCGAGATGCGGGCCGAGGTTCAGGGCAGCTAGGAGAAGCAAGCGGTTCTTTTTTGAAAAAAAGAACCAAAAAACTTTTGTCCGTTTGGTTGGGAGTATCCCTGAGAGGGACCGCACCAAACGGATAGAGAAGTTTTTGCTTCTTTTTTCAAAAAGAAGCGCTTTATTGCTTACGGCACCAGCACGGTGCTTCCTGTGGTCTGCCGCGCCTCAAGCGCGACATGGGCGGCGGCCGCCTCGGCCAGCGGGAAGGTTTGATTGACGCGGATTTTCACCGCGCCGCTCGCCACCACATCGAACAAATCGGCAGTGACGCGCTCGAGGTCGGCGCGTTTCGTGGTGTACGTCCCGAGGGTGGGGCGGGTGAGGAACAGGCTGCCCTTGGCGGAGAGTATGCCGATATCGACCGGCGGGACGGCGCCCGAGGCGTTGCCGTAGCTGACCATCATGCCGAGCGGGGCCAGGCAGTCGAGGCTGGTCATGAAAGTATCCTTGCCGACGCTGTCATAGACGACGGGCACCATGGCGCCGCCGGTAACGCGCTTGACCTCGGCGGGCAGGCCGGCATGGCCGATGACCACGTGGTCGGCACCATGGGCGCGGGCGAGTTCGGCCTTGGCCTTGGTGGAGACCACGCCGATGACGGTAACGCCGAGATGCTTGGCCCATTGGCAGAGGATGAGGCCGACGCCGCCGGCCGCGGCGTGCACCACGATGGTTTCACCGGCGGAGACGCGGTAGGTGCGGCGGAGGAGGTATTGCGCCGTCATGCCTTGCAGCATCATCGCGGCGGCGGTTGTGAAGTCGATAGCGTCGGGCAGGATCACCAGGCGATCAGCGGCGATCACGCGCTCGGTGGCGTAGGCACCGAGCGGGCCGCCGGCATAGGCGACGCGATCACCGGGTTTCACGGTGGTGACGCCATCACCGACGGCGAGCACGGTCCCGGCGCCCTCCATGCCGATGGTGGTCGGCAGGGGTGATTTATAGAGACCAGTGCGAAAGTAGACGTCGATGTAGTTGAGGCCGACCGCGCCATGCCGGATCAGGGCCTCGCCCGGGCCGGGCTCGGGGGTGGGGACGTCCTCCCAGCGCATCACCTCGGGGCCGCCATTGGCGTGAATGCGGATCGCTTTGGTCATTTGAGGTCCATGGGGTTGGGGTGGACGCGAGGGGGGATCATAGCAGCCGGCCCTGGGATGGCGGCGTCAATTCGGCCGCGGCGCGGGTTTCGAGGTCGAGCAGGAAGCGCTTGGTCGGCAGGCCGTCGCCGCCGGAATAGCCGCCGATGCCGTTGCCGGCGAGCACGCGGTGGCAGGGGATG
>CAIYPH010000577.1 GCA_903928045.1 uncultured Rhodospirillales bacterium | reverse complement strand
CTCAGCCGCGGATAATATCGGGCATCACTCACCCCAGCCGAGGACCCTGACATATGCCGCCCGTCTCCGCACTCCTGCACATCCTGCTGCGCCGCCTCGTGCTGCGCGTGGCATTGATGCTGGTCGGGATGGTGGCGATGCGTCAGGCGCAGCTTCGGGCGCGGCTTGCCACACTGAAGGAGGGGCACCGGCATCGCGCGCGGCTTGAACGGGCAGAGGCGGAGATGGCGCGGGTGCGCGCCGCCCTCAGCGATCCCGCTTTCTGGGAGGATCCCCGCAGCGCCGGCATGGCGGCCACGGTCGCGCGCTGCGTCAACGATGCCGGACGGCGCGCTCTGGCGCGGCGCGTGGCGCAATTCTTCTCGCGTGGGCTGGGCATGCGGCCGGGCGAGCCGATGGCGGCCCCGCGTGACCCGTCCCTGCCGGTGGTCCGATGTACCGGCTGCATGGCAGGGCCTGTAGACCCGTCCGGGCGCGCGGCGCGCGGGCGGAGAAGACGCGTGGGCACATGGCGGGCGGCGGCCTGGCTCGGGCTCGGCATGCCGCCCCGGCACGCGCCCGCTCAGCGGCCCTCGATATCCGCCGCGAGCAGCTCGAACAACTCCTTGGTCACCACCGGCCGCACGCCGAACCACAGCTCAAAGCCGCGAACGGCCTGGTGCAGCAGCATGTCGAGCCCATTGGAGGTCTTGAGCCCGCGCGCCTCGGCCTGGGCGAGCAGGTCGGTCTTCAGCGGCACGTAGACGATATCGGCCACCGTGGCGCCGGCCGCCATAGGTGCGAGATCGATCTCCAGCACCCCCTGCCCTTTCATGCCCAGTGATGTCGCGTTGGCCAACAGTGTGGCGCCATTGAGAAGCTCCGGCAGCGCCGACCAGGGGGCCGGTTTCACCACGTCACCGAAGCGGGCGCGCAACGCCTCCGCCTTGTCGAGGCTACGGTTGACGAGGTGGATGCTGGTCAGGCCGCGTTCGATCAGTCCGTAGACCACCGCCCGACCGGCGCCGCCGGCGCCCATGACGATGGCTTCCCTGGTGCTGCTGTCCCAGCCGGGATTGGCGGCATCCAGCGCGCCGATGAAGCCCTCGACGTCGGTGTTGGTCGCGCGGAGCGTGCCGCCATCGAGGTAGAGCGTGTTGGCGGCGCCGACCGCGGTGGCCCGCGCATCGGGCTGGGAGAGGGCGAGCGCCATGTCCTTATGCGGCATGGTGACGTTGCAGCCGACGTAGTTGTGGCCGGCGAGGTTGGTGATGAAGGCCTCGAAGGCCTCGGCGGGGATCTCCTCGATGCCGTAGGAGGCGTCGAGATTGTATGTCTTGATCCAGTAGCCGTGCAGCTTGGGCGAGCGGGAATGCTTGGCCGGCCAGCCGACGACGCAGGCGCGCTTGGTGCTCATCGGAGTCTCCTACTTCAACATGTCGGCGATGGTGACGGTGCCGCCGGCGCGGCCGGCCTCGGTGATGGCGAGCGTGGTGGCCAGGGTTTCGAGCCCACCGCGGCCGGAAATGCGCGGGGCCTCCTCGCGGCGGATCACGGCGGCGAAGTTGCGCATCTGCTCGAAATAGGCGTCCTCGAGTGCGACATGCAGGCGCTGCTGGGTCATCTCCAGGTCCCAGTTCTCGCGGCCCGGCTCATACCAGCGGAATTGCAGGGAGGGGACGGCCAGCGAACCGCGAGTGCCGGCGATGATGTAGCAGTT
>CAIYPH010000576.1 GCA_903928045.1 uncultured Rhodospirillales bacterium | reverse complement strand
CACTTCCTCGGCGGTGCCGTAGCGGCCGAGCGGGATGGAGGAGGAGTAGCGCGCCTCCACCGCATCGGGGTTGTTGGGCGAAACCTGGCGGGCGATGTCGCGCGTCATGCGGGTCGCGATCGGGCCGGGGCATACGGCGTTGACCCGGATGTTGTTCCGCCCGACCTCGGCGGCCGCCACCTTGGTCATCCCCAGCACCGCGTGCTTGGAGGCGACATAGGCGACCATCCCGGCACTCGGCGCGAGCCCGGCGACCGAGGCGGTGTTAACCACCGCGCCGCCCCCTTGCGCGATCATCACCGGCAGCACGTGGCGCATGCCCAGGAACACGCCCTTGGCGTTGACGCTCATCACCGCGTCATAATCGTCCTCGGCGTAATCGGCGGTATGGGCGATCTTGCCCTCGATGCCCGCATTATTGTGGAAGCAGTCGATGCGGCCAAACGTGTCGAGCGCCAACCGGACATAGGCGGCGACGTCGGCCGATTTCGTGACATCGGCCGGGGTGAAGATCGCCTCGCCGCCGGCGGCACGGATCTCGGCCACCGTCTCGGCGCCGCCCACCGTATCGCGGTCCACTACCACCACGCGGGCGCCGCCGCGGGCGAAACCGAGCGCGGTTGCCCGCCCGATACCGTTGCCGCCGCCGGTCACCACCGCCACCTTGCCGCTGAAATCCATTGTGCGTCTCCCCGTTGCTGTTGCGGCCACGCTGCCAGCGGCGCGGCCCGGGGGCAAGCTCAGTCGGTGGCGCTGCGGATCATCCGGAGTGAGCTCAGCACGGTGGCGAGCGCCGAGAACGCGGCGCCGGTGAACACCGCCACGACAGCGCCATGCGCCACGCCGCTGCCCTCGGTGAGGCTGAAGCAGATCGCCACCATCGCGGCGCCCACGGATTGCCCGAGCAGGCGGGAGGTAGAGAGCATGCCGCTGCCGGCGCCGCTGCGCTCGCGCGGAACGGAGCTGATCATCAGGCGGTTATTGGGCGCCTGGAACAACGCAAATCCGGCGCCGGCCATCGACATGCGCCACGCCACATCCCACCAAACCGGATGCTGCGGCATCAGCCCGACCGCGAGCATCCCGCAGGTCATGATGGCGAGCCCGATCGCGCCCATCAGCCCGGCCGAGAAGCGGTCCGATAATCTCCCGGCAATCGGGCCGACCACGGCGATGGTCGCCGGCCAGGGTGTGATCAGCAGCCCGGTGCGGGCATCCGACATGCCGCCGACGCTCTGCAACAGGAAGGGCAGCGCGACATAGGCGCCGGACTGGGCGATGAAGGAGCTGACGGAGGTCGCCACGGACAGGGCAAACACCGGCCGGCGGAATAAATCCACCGGCAGCATCGGCGCGGAGAGGCTGAGCATGCGGCGGACGAAGATGGTGCCGACCACGGCGAGCGCGATGATCTCGGCGGTCGGCAACCAGAAGCCGCCGCCGTAGCCGATGCTGTCCAGCGTCGCGATCAGCAGGCCGAAAGTGGCGGCATTGAGGATGGCGCTCGGGATATCGAACTTATGCCCGGCCCGCGGCGTCGCCGGCAGGTCCCGCAGCATGGCCAGCGCCGTGAGGCCGATCGGCACGTTGATGGCGAACAGCCAGGGCCAGGAGGCCAGCGACAGCACCGCGGCCGCCACCGTCGGCCCCAGCGCGGAGGAGGTGGCGACCACCAGCGTGTTGAACCCCATGCCGCGGCCGAGCATGGAGCGCGGGAAGATGAAACGGATCAGTGCCGTGTTCACGCTCATCAACCCCGCCCCACCGAGCCCCTGGACGACGCGCGCCACGATCATCATCGGCAGCGAATCCACCAGCGCGCAGGCCAGCGAGGCGGCGGTGAACACCGCCAGGCCAATGCCGTAGACCCGCCGGTAGCCGTAGATATCGCCCAGCGAGGAGCAGGGGATCAGCGCCACCATCACCGCGATCTGGAAGGCGTTGACCACCCAAACCGAGGCCGCCGGCGTCACCCCGAGATCGCGCGCGATGGTCGGCAACGCGACATTGGCGACGGAACTGCCGAGCACCGAGACGCAGATGGCGAGCGCCAGGGTCGCCATGGCGCGGCGGCGCTGCGGCAGAGGAAGGCCGTCGGGCGGTTCGGGCGGTTGCATGGCGCGATGGATCATACCGGACACCCCAGCGGCAAGCGCCGCGGCATTGCGCCAGCAATGCGGCCAGCACATGCTGGGCAAAACCGGGAGTGACACCATGGACCCGAACGGCCTGAACTTCGACACCGACGCTATGCTCGCCGGACTGCGGCCCTGGATCGAGTGCGAAAGCCCGACCTATGACGCCGCCGCGGTGGACCGCGTGATGGACATGGCCGGGCGCGATCTCGCCATCATGGGCGCGCGGGTGGAGCGCATCGCCGGGCGCATGGGCTTCGGCGATTGTGTGCGCGCCACCTTCGGCCATCCCTCCTCGGCGCCGGGCATTCTGGTGATGGGCCATATGGACACCGTCCACCCCATCGGCACGCTGGCCCATCTGCCGTTCCGCCTCGATGGCGAGCGCTGCTACGGGCCGGGCATTCTCGACATGAAGGGCGGCAACTACATCGCGCTCGAGGCGATCCGCCAGTTGCAGCGCGCCGGCATCGCCACGAAGCTCCCGGTCACGGTGCTGCTGACCTCCGACGAGGAAGTTGGCTCCCCCAGCACGCGGGATGTGATCGAGGCCGAGGCGGCGCGGCATAAATACGTGCTGATCCCCGAGCCGGCGCGGCCGAATGGCGGCGTGGTGACCGGCCGCTATGCCATCGCCCGCTTCCGCCTGGAGGCGACCGGCAAACCCTCGCACGCCGGCGCCCGGCTGGCCGACGGCCGCTCGGCGATTCGCGAAATGGCGCGCCAGATCATCGCCATCGAGGACATGACGACCGAGGATTGCACCTTCTCCGTCGGCGTCATGCATGGTGGCCAATGGGTCAACTGCGTCACCACCACCTGCACCGGCGAGGCGCTCTCGATGGCCAAGACGCAGGACCAGCTGGATCGCGGGGTGGCGGCCATGCTCGGCCTGCGGGCCAGCGGGAATGACGTGCAGTTCAAGGTGGAACGCACCGTCACCCGCCCGATGTGGGACCCCAATGCCGCCACCGAGGCGCTATGGCGCCACGCCCAGGGCATCGCGCTCGGCCTCGGCTACGACATCCCCGCCCAGTATTCCGGCGGCGGCTCGGACGGCAATTTCACCGGCGCCATGGGCATCCCCACGCTCGACGGTCTCGGCGTCGCCGGCGACGGGTTTCATACATTGACCGAGCATATCCGCATCGAAAGCCTGGCCCGTCGCGGCAAGCTGATCGCCGGGCTGCTGGCGACGCTGGAGTAGGCTCAGAACGGGATGGTGAGGCCGTTGTGATCGATCAGCTCGCCGGTTCTTGCGGGCGTCAGACTATCGATCACCGCCAGCAGCTTGCCGGCCGCCTCATCAGGCGACTGTACTTCCAGGCCTGATTTCGCGAAGGGCGTCGACAGCCCGGTCTCCACCGTGCCCGGATGCAGCGCGACGCAGACTGCTTTCGGGCGGCTGCGGGCGAGCTCGATCGCCGCGGTGTGCACGAGCTGGTTCAGCGCGGCCTTGGCGGCGCGATAGGCATACCAGCCGCCCAGCCGGTTGTCGGAGATGCTGCCGACGCGGGCCGATAGCGTGGCGAATACCGCCCGCCGATCGCGCGCCAGGCGGGGCAGGAAGTGCTTCATCAGCAAAGCCGGGCCGGTGGCGTTGATGGCGAAGGCGTGGGCGAGATGCGCGGGGTCCAGCTGGCGCAGGCTTTTCTCCGGCTGGAACCCGGCGCCGTGCAGAAACCCAGTGGCATCGATCACCAGTTCCAGCACATCTCCGGCTGCTTCCGCCGCCGCGGCAATCGAGGCCTCGTCCAGCAGATCGAGCGGCGGCATCGTGGTGCGGCCGAGGCACAGCACGCGCTGACCCGCCGCCCCGAGCCGTGCGGCCAGTGCGGCGCCGATGCCGCCGGTGGCGCCGATGATGATCGCGGGAGGGGAAGGGGGGCTGTTCATCGCCCCGATGTTGGCCCGGCGCCCGCCGGCACAAGCAGCGGCGCAGGAAAATCGCGCGGTGGCGCGGCTGGTGTCTCGACGGCTCGCGGTGTGGGTGTAGACTTCGCCCAACAGCGGAGCATGACGATGACCCTTTCCCGACGCAGCATGGTTCAACTCGCCGGTGGCGCGGCCCTCGCGGCCCCGGCGATCCACACCGCATCCGCCCAGGCCACGAAGACCATCACCTTCGGCGGCTCGGTACCGCTCAGCGGTGGCGCGGCCGAGACCGGCCTCAACGTCAATAACGGCTACAAGACCGCCGTGCAGTTCATCAACGAGCAGGGCGGCGTCGAGATCGCCGGCACGCGCTACAAGCTCGAACTCAAGCTGTTCGATGACGCGTCGGACCCCTCGCGCGCCGTGAACCTCATCCAGCGCCAGCTTGATGACGGCGTCGATTTCTTCCTCGGCTCCTTCGGCTCCAACATCGTGCTGCCCACCGCCGCCGTAACCGAGCGGGCTGAGAAACCGATGGTGCAGGCCGGCGGCGGCTCCGATCAGATTTTCGGCCAGGGCTACAAATACGTCTTCGGCATGTTCCCCCGTGCCACCCGTCAGTTCCTCTCCACCGCCGCCTTCATCAAGACACTGGCGCCGGCGGTGAAGAACTACTCGGTGATCTTCACCAACGACGCCTTCTCCAAGACCGCCGCGCAGGGCGTGATGAACGCCATGAAGGAGCAGGGCATTCCGATGCTCGAAAGCTACTCCTTCCCCGAGACCATCACGGATGCCTCCTCCGTGCTCGCCTCCATCCGCGCCAAGACGCCCGAGGCGCTGATCTGCATGACGCATGATCAGGACAACCTGCTGATCGCCAAGCAGATGATCGCCACCGGCACCAACGTGAACCTGCTGTTCCAGGGCCTCGGCCCGCAACTCGGCAGCTTCCGTGAGACGCTCGGCAAGGCCGCCAACGGCATCTATTTCCAGACCTACTGGGACGAACGGGCGCCGCTGAAGGATCGCTTCTTCGGCACCCCCAAGGATTTCGCGGCGTATTACCGCAGGAACAACACCCGCCCGATCGCCTATCACGTCTCCGCCGGTGCGGCCTGCATCGTTACCTATATCGAGGCGATGATGGCGGCCAAAAGCATCGACCCGGTGAAGGTGCGCGACGCGCTGGCCAGCATCGACGTGATGACCCAGTACAGCCGCATCAAGTTCACCGAACAGGGCGATGGCGATCCGGTGATCATGGGCCCCTGGGTCGGCCAGGTCGTCGCCAACGCGCCGGAAGTGGTGTCGCCCGCCAACGCCAAGACTGCGCCCTACACCTACCCGACGCCGGCCTGGTCGCAGCGGAGCTGATCCGCCAACCATGCTGGCACTTCAGACGATCGCCGACGGGCTGGTGCTCGGCGGGCTCTACGCCTTGTCGGCGGTCGGCTTCTCGCTGATCTTCGGCGTGATGGGGGTGGTGAACCTCAGCCACGGCGCGCTGGTGATGATCGGCGCATATCTCGCATGGTTCTTCTGGCACGCGCTGGGGCTCGATCCACTGGTGACCATCCCCGTGGTGATGCTGTGCCTCGGCGCCTTCGGCTATGTCTACCAGCGCGGCCTGATCCAGCTCGCGGTGGATCGCTCCTCCCACGTCGCCTCCATGCTCGTTACCTTCGGGGTGGCGCTGATGCTGCGCAACACGCTGGTGCTGGTGTTCTCGCCGGATTTGCGCAGCATCACCCCCTCCTATTCTGGCCATCCCCTGCTGCTCGGCGGCATCGTGATCGACCCGGTGCGCCTCGCCGCCCTGGGGGCGAGCTTGGTGCTGCTCGGCACCTTGGCGGTGATCCTCAGCCGCTCCCGCATGGGCCGCGTGATCCGGGCGACCGCGCAGCAGGAGTTGGCGGCGCGACTGTGCGGGGTGAACGCGCATCATGTCTACGGCCTCACCTTCGCGGTGGCCGCCGCCTTCGCCGGCGCGGCGGGGGCGATTCTCGGCATCGTGCTGCCCTTCTCGCCGCCCGATGAGGGGCTCTGGACGCTGAATGCCTTCGTCGTCGTCACCCTCGGCGGCGTCGGCAGCCCGCAGGGGGCGCTGCTCGGCGGGCTGCTGCTCGGCGTGATGGCGACCGGCACCTCGCAACTGATCGGCCCGGCCTTCCCCAACGCGATGATGTTCGCCGTGCTGGTGGCGATGCTGCTGATCCGCCCCTCCGGCCTGCTCGGCAACGCCTTCGCGGGGTCCCGCTAGATGCTGGCCGCGGCGTTGCGCAAGCGGGCCTGGTGGGTGCTGGCGGGGGTGGTGTTCTTCGCCGCCACCGCCTGCCTGCCTTTCATCGCGACGCCGTTCTACGTGCGCGTCGGCCAACTCGTGCTGTTCTCCTCGGCGCTGGGGCTGGCCTGGACGCTGCTCGGCGGTTTCGCCGGCTATTGGAGTTTCGGCCACGCTGCCTTCATCGGCCTCGGCGCCTTCGCCGCGGGGATTTTCGAGGTGGAACTGATGAAGGGCCAACCCTGGCTCGGCTTCGCCCTCGGGCTCCTGGTCGGCGCCGGCCTCTCCGCCGTGGTGGCCGCCGTCGTGGCCTGGCCGATCCTGCGGCTTCGCGGCATCTATTTCGCCGTGGCGATGCTCGGCATCTCCCAGGTGCTGGCCGAGTTGAACAACAATATCGACATGTTCAAGGGCTCGATGGGCCTCGTGCTCCCTCGCCTCTCCGCCTTCGGGCTGCGGCCGGAGGCGCTGTATTTCTACCTGCTGCTGATCGCCACCATCCTCATCACCATCCTCGCCTTCGCCATCCAGCAAAGTCGCATCGGCGCCGGGCTGATGGCGATCCGCGAAGATGAGGACACCGCCCGCATGCTCGGCGTTCCCACCGAGCGCTACAAGGTGACGATGTTCATCGCCTCCGCCGCCCTCACCGGCGCCCTCGGGGTGATCTACGCGCATAGCCTCGGCTACATCACGACCTCATCGGTCTACCGCACCGAATTCAGCCTCAACATGATCGTCTACAACCTGCTCGGCGGCATCGGCACGCTCATCGGCCCCTTCCTCGGCTCGGCGATCATGGTGATCCTGACCCAGGTGGTGCTCGGGCGGCTGCTCTCCATCCACATGTTCGTCACCGGAGCGCTGCTGGTGCTGCTCGTGCTGGTGGCGCCCAAGGGGATCACCGGCCTCGTCCGCGCCCTGCGCCAGCGCTGGAGCGCCCGATGAGCGGCCCCATCCTGCGGCTCGACCACGTCACCAAGCGCTTCCGTGGCCTGGTGGCGACCAATGATGTCTCCTTCGAGGTGCCGGAAGGCAGCATCTGCTCGCTGATCGGCCCGAACGGGGCCGGCAAATCCACCATCTTCAACCTCGTCACTGGCTATTTGCCGGTCAGCGAAGGCAGCATCCACTTCCAGGGAAACCGCATCGACGGCACACCCACCACCGACCTCGCCCGCGCCGGCATCGCCCGCTGCTTCCAGATCGCCAAACCCTTCCCCGAGCTTTCCGTGCACGACAACGTCCGCATCGGCGCCCTGTTCGGCCGCGACGGGGCGCGCGACATCGGGGCGGTGACGCGCGACGCCCTGGCGCTGGCAGGCCTCACCGAACGCGCGCAAACCCCCGCCAGCGAACTCACCGTCGGCTATCTCCGCCGCCTCGAACTCGCCCGCGCCATCGCCGCCCGCCCGATCGTCCTGCTCGCCGACGAACCCTGCGCCGGCCTCAACGCCACCGAAACCGAAGACGTCATCGACATCCTGCGGGACGTCCGCGCCCGGGGCGTGACCGTGCTGCTGGTCGAGCACGACATGCAGGCGGTAATGCGCGTCTCCGACCGCATTTTCGTGATCGACGCCGGTCGCAAAATCGCCGAGGGCCCGCCCGAAGCGGTCGCCAACGATCCGCACGTCATCGCCGCCTATCTCGGCACGGACGAGGAATAGGCCGTCACAGAAACCCGATGGAAATCCACGGGATGAACGCCACCGCCAGCAGCCCCACCACCAGCGCGCCCATATAGGGCCAGATCCGCCGCATCCCCGCATCCGGGTTCACCCGCCCGATCGCACAGGCCGCGTAGTAGCCCACGCCGAGCGGCGGTGCGAACAACCCGATCCCCATCGCGAGGATCACCACCATCGCGTAATGCACCTCATGGATGCCCACGGCCCGTGCGATCGGGAACAACAACGGCCCGAACAGCACGATGGCCGGGAT
>CAIYPH010000575.1 GCA_903928045.1 uncultured Rhodospirillales bacterium | reverse complement strand
GTCGTCGTCGATCGCCTGCTTGCCGAGGATGATGAGGCCGGGGCCTTCCTTCTCGGCAATTGCCTTCAGCATCTTGGCCACCGCGAGCGGCTGCAGATCGGCATCGCTCTCAACCAGGATGCCGCGATCGGCGCCCATGGCGAGCGCGGTGCGGATCGTCTCGGCGCAGGCCGCGACGCCGAGCGAGACCGCGATGATCTCGGTGGCGACGCCCTTTTCCTTGAGCCGCACCGCTTCCTCGACGGCGATTTCGTCGAAGGGGTTCATGCTCATTTTCACGCCGGCGGTTTCCACCCCGGTGCCGTCCGACTTGACCCGGACCTTGACGTTGTAATCGACGACCCGCTTGACGGGGACTAGAATTTTCATGGGGTGACGCGCCGCTTCCTGGAAGATGCCCCGGTGCTGTCCGACGGGTTCAGCGCGCCTGAGCGCCCCCGTCTTTTCGCACCTGCGAAGAAAAACGGCCGGAACTTAGTGGCGGCCCGAGGCCGATGTCAAACCACCCTGCCACGGCACAAAACCCCTCACGATTTCAACATGCTGATCAGCAGGACAGCCAGCACGAGGGACACCGCCTGGAGAATCACCCGCCACCGCATGAGGCGGTTGGAGCGCATCGGGTCACCATCGCGGCCCATGGAGACCATGCCGAACAACATGACACCGAGCGTGCCGGCCATGGTGAGGAACAAAAGTACGGTGAGGAGCGTGTTCATGCGCCATAATATAGCCCGGTCCAGCGTCCATGCATCCCATCATGTCAGGAAAGCCAGAACACCCGATGATCCGCCTGTTCCTGCTGCTTCTGCTGAGCGCAGCGCCCGCCCAGGCCCAGCCGCCGGCACCCCCGGCCTCAGGTCTGACCGCGGCGCAGAGCCAGCAGGCGCTCGACGTATTGAAGGACCCGGCGCGGCGAGCACAGGTAATCAGCGTGCTGGAAGCGATCGCCAAGGCGGCACCCGCGGTCCCTGCCGCAGCCCCGCCTGCGGCTGTGGCCCCAACGCCTGCCGCTCCGGCGGCCGCCGAGGCACCGCGGGAGGCGGCGATCCAGCTCGACCCCGACAGCGTCGGCGCGCAACTCATCGTAGATGTCTCGCGCCGGCTGACCGGACTGAGCACCGACCTGATCCGCACGGCGCGCAGCGTTACCGACTTCCCGCTCCTCGTCAGCTTCGTCCAGCAACTGGCCAACGACCCGTGGTCGCGCGACCAGCTTTATGAGACGGCCTGGCGGCTGCTGCTGGTGCTCGGCGTCGGGCTCGCGGCGCAATGGGCCGTCCGACGGCTGACCGCGCGGCCCCTGGCGGCGCTGGAACGGCGGGCGGAACAGCCCGACCAGGCGGTGGCGGGGATTGCCGAAGCGGAGGCGGGGCAATCCGAGCTGCTGCCGGCGGCGGTGCTCCCCTGGGCAATGCTGCGGCGCACGCCGTCGGTGATCGGGCGGCTGGTCCTGCTGCTTGCCCCGGTGCTGGGGTTCCTGGCCGCGACCTACGCGCTGCTCGGCACCGATCTGGGCAAGCAGCCGATCGCGCGGCTGGTGATCCTCGGCTTCATGAACGCGTACGCGATCTGCCGGGCGGTCACCGCGATATTGCGGGCGCTCTCCGGGCCAGGGGCGCCCAGCCTCTTCGCGCTGTCGAGCACAAGCGCCGACTACGCGCTGCGTTGGACCCGCCGGATCGCGGCGGTCGGGGTGTTCGGCTACACGCTGGCCGAGGTGGGGCTGCTATTCGGGCTCTACCGCATCGCGCATGACGCGATCATCAAGATCGTCGTGCTGGTGATCTACCTGATGCTCGCGGTGATCATCCTGCAAACCCGCGCCAAGGTAGCGGCCCTGATCCGGGCGGACAAGGAGGCCACCGGGCTGGTGGCGGTGATCCGCAACCGGGCGGCATCGAGTTGGCACGTGATCGCAATTTTCTACATCCTCGCGCTCTGGGCCGTATGGGCGCTGGCGGTGCCGGATGGGTTCACCCGCCTGTTGCGCATCGTCGCCTTCACCGGCGTGATCCTGGTGGCGGCCCGCCAGGCCATCAACGCCGGCCATGCGGTGGTGGCACGGTGGGCGGGGTTGTCGGCCGATCGCGGGCGGGACGCCGATCATCGGTTGGCGACCTACCATCCGGTCCTGCGTGGCGTGGTCCAGGGGGTGGTCTGGGGGGTGGCCATCGTGGCGGTCCTCGAGGCGTGGGGGATCGACGCGCTCGGCTGGTTTGGCGCCGGGCGGCCGGG
>CAIYPH010000574.1 GCA_903928045.1 uncultured Rhodospirillales bacterium | reverse complement strand
CGCATTGTGCTGCCGGTGACGGTGAGGCGGCGCGTCATGATCGGCGCGAGGTCCATCGCCTCCACCTTGGAGCCGCCGAGGAAGGCGAGCATCACCAGCCGCCCATCCATGGCGAGCGAGCGGATGTTCTTCGAGAAATAGGCGGCGCCCACCATGTCGAGCACCACATCGACGCCGCGCCCGCCGGTCAGCGCCTTCACCCGCTCGGCGAAATCCTCGGTGCGGTAGTTGATCGCGGCATCGGCCCCCAGCGCGAGGCAGGCAGCCACCTTATCGTCGGAGCCAGCAGTGGTGTAGACCGTCGCGCCGAACGCCTTGGCGAGTTGGATCGCGGTGACACCGATGCCGGACGTGCCGCCATGGATCAGCACGCTCTCGCCAGGGGCGAGGCGGCCATGGCCGAACAGATTGGCCCAGACGGTGAAATAGGTCTCCGGCACCGCACCGGCGCGGATCGCGTCATAGCCGGTAGGCCAGGGCAGGGTCTGCGCTTCCGGCGCCGCGCAATAGCCGGCATAGCCGCCGCCATTGGTGAGCGCGCAGACGCGGTCGCCGAGTTTGTAGCCGGTCACCTGGTCGCCCAGCGCCACCACTTCGCCCGAGACTTCCAGGCCGATCAGCGGGCTGGCGCCGGGGGGCGGCGGGTAGGCGCCCATGCGCTGCGCGACGTCCGGCCGGTTCACCCCGGCGGCCATCACGCGGATCAGCACCTCATCGGCCTTGGGCGTGGGCAGCGGGCCGGTGGAGGGCTTCAGCACCTCCGGGCCGCCGGCCCCGTCGGCGATGATGATGGGCATGGTGGCGGGAAGGGTCATGGCTTGGGTCCTCGGATGTGGCCCGCATTGTCCGGCCCGCCGCCGAATTTCGTCAATGGCTAGGCCGTCAATGCCGGCGGCGGCATGGCCGGGCGGGCGCCGATGGCGAAGCTGAACACGCGGTCTTGCCCGAGCAGAAAGGCGCGGCCGCCGGTGGGGAACAGGGCGCGCACGGCGGGGTCCCGCACGTCCAGCCCGCCGGTATAGGCGCCGATGGCGGGCAGGATGATGCGGCGCGGGTCGGCGATGAAACAGGGGCGGGTCACCACCGTGCCACGCACCGGCACGCTTGCCTTGGGATGGAAATGGCCGGAGAGCTCGCCCATCACCCGGCCGGGCTGCGCCTGGTGGCGGAACACCAACGGGCCGACCCGGTGCTCGAGCGTGCTTTCGCCACGAAAGCCCGGGGGGAGCGGGTCATGATTGCCGAGCACCCAGACGAACGCCGTCGCCTCCGCCATCGCCCGCAGCCGCTCGGCGTCGGCGGCGAGCAGCCGGGCGGCGGCGCCGATGTCGTGGAAGCTGTCGCCGAGCGCCACCACCGTCTGCGGCCGGTAGCGCCGCAGCAGGGTGGCGAGGATATCGAGCGTTGCCCGCGTATCCCAGGGCGGCACCAGGGAGCCCTGCCGGGCGGCGGCCGAGCCTTTCTCGAAATGCAGATCGGACACCGCGAGCAGCCGCCGCGCCGGCCAGTGCAGGGCGCCGGCGGGGTCAAGCTGGAGCAACTCGCCGGCGAGGTGGATGGTGGCGGCGCTCATGAATGCACGCGCTGGCGTTCTTCGGGCGGAATGCGTCTGACCAGGCCGAGATGGGCGAGCATGGCGAAGACGCCCATACCGGCGTTGATCATGGCGCCGAGCAGGACGACGAGGAGGCGGCTGTCGCGGTGGATCTTCATGATGGGCCTTGAGCGCGGCACGGCGGGTGGGTGGACTGAACGGGATTGGCGGTGCGGTCAAGCCACTACAGGGCCAAGCGGCCCTGCCGAAGGTCGCGCCCCGGCGTCGGCGGAGGCAAAGCGCGGCCCTCGGCTTCGGCGACGAGTTGCTCGGCCTCGGCCAGCAGGTCGTCATCGGTGAGGCCGCTGCGCACGCTTTCGCGGCCGATTTCCAGCAGCACCGGCACAGCCAGCGGGGAGACGCGGGAGAGTGCCATATGGGTCACCTTGCCCTGAATGCGCTGCAACATGCCGGAGATGCGGCCGAGATCGGTCAGCCCGCCCGCGGCATCGGCCCAGGTGGCGCGCAGCAGGACGTGGTCGGGCTGATGCTTGCGGAGCACGTTGTAGATGAGGTCGGAATTCACCGTGACCTGGCGGCGGTTCTTCTCGGCGCCGGGGAAATGCCGCTGGATCAGCCCGGCGATGACGGCGACGTTGCGGAAGGTGCGGCGCAGCATGGAACTCTCGGCCATCCAGGCTTCGAGATCATCACCCAGCATATCCGGATCGAACAATCTTGCGACATCAAAGGGTTCGTAGGCGCTCCAGATCGCCAGTACATAGTCGGTGGCGACGAAGCCGAGCGGATGGAAGCCGAAGCGCTGCATGCGCCGCGTGAGCAGCATGCCGAGCGTCTGGTGGGCGTTGCGGCCCTCGAAGCAATAGGCGACGAGGAAGTGCTTGTCGGCCCGCGGGAAGGTCTCCACCAGCAGGTCATGCCGGCCGGGCATGCGGGAGATGCCACGTTGCAGGCCCAGCCACTCGCGCACCTCCTCGGGGAAGGCGTGCCATTTCGAGGGGTCCTGCAACATGGCGCGGACGCGGTCGGCGAGGTTGGTGGTCATCGGCATGCGGCCGCCGGCATAGGCCGGCACTTTTGGCTCCCCGGTGCCACCATCGGCAACCTCGCAGACCGTCTCCTTCAAACGCAGGAATTTCAACATCCTGCCGGCGAAT
>CAIYPH010000573.1 GCA_903928045.1 uncultured Rhodospirillales bacterium | reverse complement strand
GCAATCTCGGCTTCGACGTCGATTACCGCAACCTGCTCGAATTCTTCCGCCGCAAGACGCATGTCATCCGCGCCTACTACTACTCGGCGGTGCTGGAAACCGAGGAATACTCGCCGCTGAAGCCGCTCACGGACTGGTTGGCCTATAACGGCTACACCCTGGTCACCAAGCCGGCCAAGGAATTCACCGACGCCACGGGCCGGCGCCGCGTGAAGGGCAACATGGATATCGAGCTGGCCATCGACATGCTGGAGCTCGCCGACAAAATCGACCACGCCGTGCTGTTCAGCGGCGACAGCGATTTCCGCCGGCTTGTCGAGGCAGTGCAGCGGCGCGGCGTGCGCGTCTCGGTGGTCTCCTCCATCCGCACCACGCCGCCGATGGCCGCCGACGAACTGCGCCGTCAGGCCGACCAGTTCCTCGAACTGTCAGACATCGCCCCCGAATTCACCCGTCGCCAGATGGACCCCCGCCCAACCCGCCCGCCGGTGCGGCAGACCCCCTCCGAGCCCTACGGCAACGATCCGCTCGACATCGAATAGCCGCTACCCCACGCGGCACGGGGCGGGCGGCACCGCCGTATCGGCGAGCACGGTATGAGCCGGGGTAAACATGTCCCACCCCGCCGCGCGCGCCGCCGGCGGCGTGACCCGCAACACATGCATCGGCCGCCGCACCTGCCCGTCGGCGCCGATCTGGGCGCCGCGGGTGAACGGGCTCTCCACCGGCATGAACCGCATCTGCCGCGCCAGAGCTGCACCGTCGGCGCTGGCGGTGGCGGCCACCGCCCCGAGCAGATGGCGCACCGCCTCGTAGGCGCCAATATCGGCAATCTCCGGCGCCCGCCCCGCCCGCTCGACGAAACGGCGCGCCCAGGCGAGGCCCGCCGTGCTGGCCCAGGAATAGGGCGACACCACCAACCGCCCCACCGCCGCCGGCCCCAGCGCAATGATCTCGGCGATATCGAGGCGGGCCGCGATGCTCGGCTCGCCAGATGCCACGGCGGCGCCGTCACATAATATCGCCGCCCCGCCCCCCTCCTCCGCGATACCCTGCTCGGCCAGCACAGCCCGCACCACCACGGCGCGCGCGGTCGCCGCGCCCGGCACCACCCAGCAGGCGCGCAGCGCCATCGCCCCCAGCACAGCCGCGAGCGTGCGCCCGATCGCCCGATCATCGCCCGTCCACATGAAACTGGCCGCCGAGCACCCCTTGGCCGTCAGCTCCACCGAGGTCGGCCCGCATATCAGGATCACCCGCCGGCGCGCCGCACACACCGCCTGCGCCGCGGCTGCCACCGGGCCATCGGCCAGCACGACAACCGCCGTCACGTCATCCTCATCGATCCAGCGCTCCACCAGCGACGTGGCGCGCGCCGCATCCCCCCCGGCGTCAGCGCTGACGATCTCGATCGCCCGCCCGATCCGCCCGCCGCCGAATTCCGCCGCGGCCATGCGCATCGCGCCCACCGCGCCGGCCCCGGCCGCGATGTCGGTCAGCGCCAAAATGCGCAGCGCCCCGGCGGCGCGCGCCGGCCCGGCCGCCCGCGCGCCGAGCCCCGTCAGCAGCGAACG
>CAIYPH010000572.1 GCA_903928045.1 uncultured Rhodospirillales bacterium | reverse complement strand
CGTCGGCGCGCGCGAGATCGCCCGCCACGGCGTGCTGCCCACCCGCCTTTCCGCGCTCGATGAGGCCGCCGGCGTCGACGTGTTGTGCGCCGATAAAACCGGCACGCTGACCCGCAACGAGCTCGCGGTGACCGATTGCCAAGCCTTCCCCGGCTTCACCCCGGGCCAGGTCATGGCGATGGCCGCGCTCGCCAGCTCCGACGGCGGCACAGATCCGCTCGACGCGGCGATCCGCCTGGCCACCACCCAAGCCGATCTCGCCGGCTGGCACCTGGTGTCCTTCACCCCGTTCGACCCCGGCGAGAAAATGTCCGAGGCGATGGCGACCAACGCCGCCGGCACCACGCTGCGCATCGTCAAGGGCGCCCTGGCGGCGGTGGCGGCCCGCGCCGCGACTCCACCAGGAGCGGCCGCCGCCGTCGCCGCCCTGCAGGCCAAGGGCTACCGTGTCCTGGTGGTCGCCTGCGGCCCGGCGAATGCGCTGGCCATCGCCGGCATGATCGCCCTCAGCGACCCGCCACGCGCCGATTCCAAGGCCCTCATCGCCGCCCTGCGTGCGCTCGGCGTGCGCACCCTCATGGTCACCGGCGATGCCGCGGTCACCGCCCGCGTGGTGGCCGATCAGGTCGGCATCACCGGCCCGATCTGCGACCTCGCGCCCTTGCCGCCCAATCTCGACGCTGCCCGCTTCGACGTCTTCGCCGGCGTGCTGCCGGCCGAGAAATTCGCCCTCGTCCAGTCCCTGCAGGCCGGCGGCCATGTGGTGGCGATGTGCGGCGATGGCGCCAATGACGCCCCGGCTTTGCGCCAGGCCCAGATGGGCATCGCCGTCTCCACCGCCACTGACGTCGCCAAGGCCGCCGCCGGCATGGTGCTCACCGAGCCCGGCCTCGAGGGCATCCTGGTCGCGGTGCGCGAGGGGCGGCGCACCTTCCAGCGCATCCTCACCTATACGTTGCGCTCCATCACCCACAAAGTTGGCCAGGTGCTGCTGCTGCTCGCCGGGCTGATGCTCACCGGCGGCGCGGTGCTCACCCCGTTGCTAATGGTGCTGATGATGGTGGCCGGCGATTTCTCCGCCCTCTCCAGCTCCACCGACAACGTCACCCCCTCGCCGCGGCCGAACACCTGGCGTATCGGCAACCTCACCATCGTCGGCATCGTGCTCGGGATCTGCGATCTCGCCTACTGCATCACCTGGCTCGCCATCGGCTCCCATCTCCTGCTGCTCGACGCCGAGACCATGCGCACGCTGACGGTGGTGACCAAGGTGACCAGCGGCCAGGCGGTGTTCTACGTCTCCCGCGAACGCCGCCGGCTCTGGGCCTCGCGGCCGGGCCCGTGGCTGATGGTGATGTCGTCGCTCGACGTCGCCCTCTTCGCGACGCTGGCCACCCAGGGCATCCTGATGTCCCCCCTGCCCTTCGCCGTGGTGGCCGCGGTGATCGGGGCGGCGGTGCTGCTGGCGCTGTGCCTGGATACGCTGAAGCTGCTGATGTTCCGGCGATTTCCGATTACCTGAAGGAAGTTCTCCTTTTTTGAAAAAAAGGAGCAAAAAACTTTTATCCGCTTTGTTGCGTACCGCTCCAACCTATCCGCGGGGAGTTCGCCAACGGCATGGATGGACCAGAAAGTTTTTTTGGTTCTTTTTGTTCACAAAAAGAACACCCTTCCTCCCCTACTCCACCGTCACCGACTTCGCGAGATTCCGCGGCTGATCCACATCCGTCCCCTTCAGCACCGCCACGTGATAGGCCAGCAGCTGCACCGGGATGGCATACAGGATCGGCGCCACGAACGGGTCGACCGCCGGGAGCACGATGGTCTCGGTCGCGATGCCCCGGAGCTTCGCGGCCCCCTCGGCGTCCGAGAACACAATCACCTGGCCGCCCCGCGCCGCGGCTTCCTGCAGGTTGGAGGCGGTCTTCTCGAACAACGGCCCGGAGGGCACGATGGCGATCACCGGCACGCTGCGGTCGATCAGCGCGATCGGCCCGTGCTTCATCTCCCCGGCGGCGTAGCCCTCGGCGTGGATATAGCTGATTTCCTTGAGCTTCAGCGCCCCTTCCAGCGCGATCGGAAAGCACGAGCCGCGCCCGAGATACAGCACGTCCCGCGCCTCGGCGATGCGGGCGGCGATGCGCTGGATATGGGCGTCATGGTCGAGGATTTCCGCGGCGCGGGACGGCACTTCGAGCAGCGCGTCGGTCAGCCGCGCCTCCTCGGCCGCCGTGATGGCGCCCCGCGCGCGGCCGGCGGCCAAGGCGAGGCAGGCGAGCACTGCGAGCTGCGCGGTGAAGGCCTTGGTGCTGGCAACCCCAATCTCCGGCCCGGCGACGGTCTGCAGCGTGGCATCGGACGCGCGGGCCATCGTGCTCTCCGCCACGTTGACGATGGAGAGAATGTGCTGCGCCTCGGCCCGCATGAAGTGCAGGGCCGCCATGGTGTCGGCGGTCTCGCCGGACTGGCTGACCAGCAGGCCAACCCCGCCCGTCGTCATCGGCGGGTTGCGGTAGCGAAACTCGCTGGCGACATCGGCATCGACGGGGATGCGCGCGATCTGCTCGAACCAGTAACGCCCGACCAGCCCGGCATAGAAAGCCGAGCCGCAGGCGGAAATGGTGAGGCGCGGGATGGTCGCCAGGTCGAACGGCAGCTCGGGGAGGGCCACCGCGCGGGTGCCGGGGTTGATCATCTGGCGCAGCGTGTCGCCGATCACCGCGGGGTGTTCATGGAGTTCCTTCTCCATGAAATGCCGGTAGTTGCCCTTGCCCACCGCGGCGCCGGACAGCGCGGTCAGCTTGATCTCGCGCTTCACCTCGGCCCCGCTGGCGTCGCGGAACGTGGCAGTGTCGCGCGACAGCACCGCCCAGTCGCCATCGCGCAGATAGGCGATGCGCCGGGTCAGCGGCGCCAGTGCCAGCCCGTCGGAGCCGAGGAACATCTCGTGCTCGCCGAACCCCACCGCGAGCGGCGCGCCATGGCAGGCGCCGATCATCAGCTCGGGGTGCCCGGCGAACACCATCGCCAGCGCATAGGCGCCCTCGAGGCTGCGAAACGCCTCGCCGGCCGCCTGCACGGGGGAGAGCCCCTGCTGCAACAGCAGGTCGACCAGTTGCACCACCGTCTCGGTATCGGTCTGGGTGACGAACACCTGCCCCCGCGCCTCCAGCTCGGCGCGCAGCTCGGCGTGGTTTTCGATGATGCCGTTATGCACCACCGCGACCCGGGCGGTGGCGTGCGGATGGGCGTTGGTCTCGGTCGGCGCGCCATGGGTGGCCCAGCGGGTATGGCCGACGCCGGTCAACCCCGCGAGCGGGTCCTCCGCCAGCACCGCGGCGAGATTGCCGAGCTTGCCGGCCGCGCGGCGGCGGTCGATCGCACCATGATCCAGCGTCGCGATCCCCGCGCTGTCATAGCCGCGATATTCCAACCGGCGCAGCGCCTCGAGAATGAGCGGCGCGGCGGGGCGCCCGCCGATGACGCCGACGATACCGCACATCTACTTTTTCTCCCGCTTGCGGCTCGCCCTGAACGTGGCGGCCCGGCCGGCATGGTCCTCCTGGCGGGCGCGGCCGAACGCCATGGCGTCGGGCGCGACATCCCTGGTGATCACGCTGCCGGCGGTGGTGATCGCGCCATCGCCGATGGTCACGGGGGCGATCAGGATGCTGTCGGAGCCGATGAACGCATCGGCGCCGATGGTGGTGCGGAACTTCGAGAAGCCGTCATAATTGCAGGTGATGGTGCCGGCGCCGATATTGGTGCGCGGGCCCACCGAGGCATCGCCGATATAGGTGAGATGGTTGGCCTTGGCGCCGGCGCCGATCGTCGCCGCCTTGACCTCGACGAAATTGCCGATATGCGCGCCCTCGCCGATCTCGGCGCCCGGACGCAGCCGCGCATAGGGGCCGATGATGGCGCCGGGCGCGACGGTGCAGCCTTCGAGATGACTGAAAGCCCGGATCAGCGCCCCGCTCTCGATGCGCACGCCCGGCCCGAACACCACGTTGGGCTCGATGATCACGTCATTGCCGATCGCCGTATCCATCGCGAAAAACACCGTCTCCGGCGCGATCAGCGTCACCCCGGCATCCATCGCCGCCGCCCGCAGCCGGCGCTGCACCTCCGCCTCGGCCCGCGCCAGCTCGGCGCGCGAGTTGATGCCGAGCAGCTCGGCCTCCGGCGCCTCGACGGCGGCGACCAGCGCGCCCTCGGCGCGGGCCAGTGCGACGGCCTCGGTGAGGTAGAACTCGCCGGCCTCGTTGTCATTGCCCACCGCCCTGAGCCAGGCCAGCATCTGCCCGGACTCGGCGCACAGCACCCCGGCATTGCACAGGCCGACCGCTCGCTCGTCCTCGCTCGCATCCTTGTATTCGACGATCCGCTCGACGAACCCGCCGGCGCCGATCACCCGCCCGTATTTCGCGGGATCGGCCGGGCGCATCGCCAGCAAGGCGAGCCCGGCATCGCCCAGCGCGCGGCGATGCAGCAGCCGACGCAGCGTGGCCGGGGTGATCAGCGGGTTGTCGGCGTACAGCACCGCGACCTCGCCATCCCCGAAATGCGCCGCGGCCTGCAAGGCGGCATGCGCGGTGCCCAGCCGCTCGACCTGCACCACCGAAGGCCAGGGCGCGGCGGCGCGGCCCACCGCCGCGGTCTCCGGCCCGACCACCACCACGATGCGGTCGAACACCTCGGCGCAACTGTCGACGAGGTGGCGCAGCATCGGCTTGCCCGCCACTTTGTGCAGCGTCTTTGGCAAAGCCGACTTCATACGGGTGCCGAAGCCGGCGGCGAGGATAACGGCAGTCGCGGTCATGTTGCCCCTGGGAGTGGCGGTCTCGGCGTCAGTATGTCACATCCCTGTGAATCACGCTTCCCGCCCGCTTGCAACGAAAACCGGACATGACCCGCACCCTGCTCCTCGACCTCGATGGCACCCTCGTCGACTCCGTCCCCGACATCGCCGCCGCCCTTAATCGCGTCATGGCCGCCCGCGACCTGCCGGAATTCAGCGATCCGCAGGTCGCCGCGATGGTGGGGGACGGCAGCCCGGTGCTGCTCGCCCGCGCGTTCGCCGCCCGCGGCATCGCGCAGGACAAAGCGGCGCTCGGGGATTTCCTCACCGACTATACCGCCAACACCGCGGTGCTGACCCGGCCCTTCCCCGGCGTCGAGCAGGGGTTGCGGGACCTCGCGGCGGCGGGCTGGCGGCTTGCGGTCTGCACCAACAAGCCCGAGACGGCGGCGCGCAACCTGCTGGCCGCGCTCCGGCTCGACCACCACTTCGCGTCGGTCGGCGGCGGCGATAGTTTCCCGACCCGCAAGCCCGACCCCGGCCACCTGCTCGCCACCCTGGCCGCCGCCGGCGGCGACGTGTCACGCGCGGTGATGGCCGGCGATCACCACAACGACGTGGCCGCGGCGCAGGGCGCCGGGGTGCCGTCGATTTTCGCCGCCTGGGGCTACGGCCCGCGCAGCCAGGGGGCGGACGCCTCGGCGATCGCCGAGGATTTCACCGAACTGGTGAAAATCGCCGCGCGCCTATGCCCCTGAGGCACCGGCCGGCTGCGCCACGGGAGTCCGGTAGCGCTCGTCGTAGGTGAAGCCCCAGATCCGCATCTCTTCCTCCACCTCGGCGCGGAAGGCGGCGCGCTGGTCGGTGTCCCAGCCGGTCTGGTTGATGGCGAGCGTGCGGCCAACCTCGTCCGACGCGAGCACCTGCGGGCGCTGCTTGCTGAAGGTCTCGATCATCCGGTCCTTCTGCGGCGGCGTCAGCTTGAGCACCTGGGTCACCCCTTCGGCGACGAAGCCCGGACGATCCGCGATGTCCTTCTGTTCGATCTCGAGCCAGGTGCCGACCGGCAGCAAAGCGCGGGTCTGCCGCCAGGTGCGCATGATGTTGACCCAGTCCTTGGCATGGTAGGTGATGTCGAACTTGGGGAATTTCTGCAGCCGGCTGTACACGTTCTCGATGGCGCGGCGGTAGCAGAAGAAAGTGACGAAGGGCTGCCCCATCCGCGCGAGCTGGCGGATATAGTCGAGCATCTCGGTGCCGCCGGACTTGTCGATCCACGAGGTGCCGCCATGCACCTTGTTGGACAGCTCCAACAGCGTGCGCGCCATCGCCTGCTTGACCTCTTCCGCCGAGACGTTGCCGATCGCATGGCGCGGGTCGGCGGCGGAATGGGCGTAGTGGGTGTAGTGCCGGTCCACAACGACGGCGATCTTGCCGTAGACGTCGAGCAACTGCCCCTCGGAGAAGGCGGGGAGCTCGGTCGCGGCCTTGAGCCCGAGGATGAAAATGCTCGTGCCGGAGCGCGGCGAACCGGTGATGAAAATCGGCATTCCGCCGGCTTGGCCTGGGTCCTGGTTCATCGTCTCTTCCGCTCCGCGTCCGCTCGATCCACACACACATCCGGCACGCCGGCAGACGCGCCACTTATCCCACTATCCCCCGCCATTCCAGGGCAAAACACCCCCCGATCCGGCATTGAGGCGCATATCGCCTTCACCTTCTCGGTATGACCGCCTCCCCCCCTCCCGCCGCACGCACGAGGTCCCGCACGGCCTGCAAACCAGGATCGCGTGGAAACATAAAGATCGCGTTGCTGAACCGCGGGGATGTCCCGATCTCTGTTGAAATTGGCCGATCGAGCGCTGCTGGTTTGGACGTTATGCTGCGGCGCTCTGCCGTGCAAGAACTGGTTTGATGG
>CAIYPH010000571.1 GCA_903928045.1 uncultured Rhodospirillales bacterium | reverse complement strand
TCGCGCGGCCGGGGCATGCGGCGCGTTGCGCGCGGCGCGGCGCCGGCGGCGGATCGCGCGATGGCCGCCCGATGTACCGGCTTCACGTCCGTCGCGTGAGAACCGTCCCTGCACGCCGCGCAGGGGCGGCGATGGCGCTTGCGCGTCTCCCGGGATGGCGGGAGCGGTACAAGCCAATGGAATAAAAGTTTTGGGGCTGGCCTAGATAAGGAATTGCGTTCGTTAGTCAGGTCGTTAGTCCAGTGTGGATAAGTGGCTTGCCGCAGCGTCTTTGAAGCGACAAGCGGAGGCAAGCCACTTATCCACACGGCCGTCGGATGGCGTCGATTTTTTCTTCACAGTTGGAGCCATTCTCGTAGGATCATGGCAAGCCGGGAGGCGGGTCGGTTGTTAAAGCGCCACTCGCGTGCCTTGAGGTAGAGGTGGAAATTTTGCCTCGGGATGCCATTGAACCTGCGGAGGTGCCGCTTGGCCTGGTTCCAGAAATTCTCGATCCCGTTGATGTGCGCGCCGTTTCGTACGAACGCCTGCTTGTGGTTGACGCGTCGGTGCTGGAAGCCAGAGACGTCGAGAATGTCGTAAGCCGAGAAACTATCTGTAAAGACGATGAAATCTGGCTTGATCCGCTGCTGAATGATCGGCATCAGCGTACTGCGGCCGGCGTTGGGGATGACGACCGCATGGACCTTACCTCCGCGCTTGAGAAGCCCGAACACCGGCACCTTCCCTCCAGCCCCTCGCCCGCGCTTACCCTTGCGGCGACCGCCGAAATAGCTCTCATCGACCTCAACTTCGCCGGACAGCAACTCCGGTGCTTCCTCGGCCAAGCGCGCGGAGATGAGCTCCCGCAGCTTATGGAAGAACAGCGTCGCGGTATGGCGGTTGACACCCACTACGGCGGCGGCCACCCGCGCGGGCGTTCCAGCCACAAATTGACTAACGAGGTCATGCTGAATGTTAGAAGAAAGCCGGCTTCGCGACGTGTCATAACCATATGATAAATAAGCCTTTTTGGCTTATCTAGGCCAGCCCCAAAGTTTTTATCCCTTTGGTGCGTGCCGCTTCCCACCAACCCGCGTGCGTACGCCAACGGCATGCAATCGAATAAAAAGTTTTTTGATTCTTTTTGTTCACAAAAAGAACACCTCCTAAAAATGATTTTAATTCAATAACTTAAACTTCGATAAAGACGGTCTCATCTTCACCCTGAAGCCGGATATCGAGCCTCCAGGTCGCGGGACCGTCCGGGCGGGCGAGCAGGGTGGCGCGGCGGGTGGGGTCTTCGATGAGGTTGAGCAGGGGGTCCGCCTCGTTCAGGGGTTCGCCCTGGAAATAGGCGCGGGTGTAGAGGCGGGTGATGATGCCGCGGGCGAGGATGTTGATGGCGAAGTGCGGCGCCTGCTGGGTGTTGCCGCGGCCGGGGACGGGGCCGGGCTTGAGGGTGGTGAAGCGGTAGGTGCCGGTGGCGTCGGTGGCGCTGCGGCCCCAGGCGGGGAAGCGCTCATCGGCGGCGGGGCTGGCCTGCCAGATTTCGACGCAGGCATCGGCGACCGGGGTGCCGTCGCCATCGGTGATGGTGCCGGTGAGGGTCATCACCTCGCCTTCCGCGCCGAAGCGGGTGAGGTTGGACAGGCTCTTGTCCTCGATCAGGTGCCAGAACGGGCCGATCGTCTGGGCGGCGGTGGCGATGGACATGGTCACACTCCCATGGGCGTGGCGGCGCGGCCGCGCAGCACAACGTCAAACCGATACCCGAGCGCCCATTCGGGCTGGGTGATGTCGAGATCGAAGCTGGAGATCAGCCGGTTGCGGGCGGCCGCGTCGGGCACGGAGTGGAAGATCGGGTCGATCGCCAGCAGGGGGTCACCGGGGAAATACATCTGGGTGATCAGGCGCGTGGCGAAGCCCGGGCCGAAATAGGAGAAATGGATGTGGTTGGGCCGCCAGGCGTTCTTGTGGTTGCGCCAGGGATAGGCGCCGGGCTTGATGGTGGTG
>CAIYPH010000570.1 GCA_903928045.1 uncultured Rhodospirillales bacterium | reverse complement strand
GCGGTTGCCGTATTCGCGCTGGCTCCAGGTCAGCCAATCCGGGAAGAAATTGCCGAGCGGGGAGATGATCCGCGGGTCCCGGCTGGCGGCCTCTGGGGGCGTGACCTCCCAGTAGTCGAGCATGAGGGTGACGGTGAGGGCGATGCGGGCGCCGCCGGGCCAGGCGAAGTGGGGGGCATCGGGCAGGGTGCGGAAGGGGTAGAGGTCATGGTCCATGCCGGGGAGGCGGACTTCACCGACCGGCGGGGTGTTATCGGCCATGGAGCGCCTCCCGGGCGGCGAGATGGGCTTCGAGCGCGCTGGCGTGGGTGGCGCGGTAGTGGTCGGCGATGGCGCCGGCGGTGGTGGCCCAGACGCCGGGATGGGCGAGGATGTATTCCATCACCTTGATGAAGCCCCGGACGCGGTGCGGCTGGCCGACCCAGAACGGGTGCAGCGCGATGCACATCACCCGCCCCTGCTCCTCGCCCTCGGCGTAGACGGTGTCAAAATAGTCGCGGATTTGCTGGGCGAAGGCGTCGATCTCCTCGCCTTTGCGCCAGACGATGACGTCGTTGAGATCGACCGTGTAGGGCACGGTGATGAGGTCCCCTTTCGGCGTGCGGACTGGGAAGGGCTGGTCATCGTGGTAGAGGTCGCAGGTGTAGTCGAACCCGGCCTCGGCGGCGCGGGAGAAGGTTTCGAGCGTGTTGGTGATGGCGGGGCTGAACCAGCCGCGCTGTTCGCGACCGGTGAGTTTGCGGTGGATCTCGCGGGATTCCAGCATCGCCGCCATCTCCTCCTCGTGGGAGAAGTTCCAGTGGTAGCGGGTGTTGTAGATGCCGTGGGACATCAGTTCCCAGTTGCGCTTCTCCATCGCCTCCAGGATCGCCGGGTAGTGCTGGATGACCGACATGGAGAGGCTGACGGTGGCGGGGATGCCGAGCGTGTCGGTCGCCTCGAACAGCCGCCACAGGCCGACGCGGTTGCCGTAGTCGCGGATGGAATAGCCGAGCACATCGGGCGCCGGGCTGCGCGGCCAGGGGTCCCGCAGGCGCTTGAAGGCGGGCTGGAACTCATAGTGCTCGATGTTCGGGCAGATCCACAGCGCGACGCGCGCGCCATTGGGCCAGGTGAGCCTGGGGCGGTGCAGGATGGGCGAATAGGGAATGATCTCGGGCTCCACGCCAGGGCTCCATCGGTTGCCGGGGGCGAGTGTAGGGCGATGCGGCGGCGTTGGGGAATGCTGAGTGATGAAACATCACTTCTTGTCGTCTGCATGGGACTATGCAACGCTACGGCATGATCACGGCTCCGCAAATGAAGGCGGCCCGCGCCCTGCTCGGGATCGATCAACGGCAGCTCGCCGAGCTGGCCGGCCTCTCGCTGCCGACCATCCAGCGGATGGAGGCGAGCAACGGGGTGATCCGCGGCAATGTCGATAGCCTGATGAAGCTGGTGGAGGCGTTGGCGCTGGCCGGGATTGAGCTGATCGGCGAGGGCGCGACCTCGAGCGAAGGCGGGCGAGGCGTGAGGCTCAAGGGATGAGCGCGCTAGTGTTCCTCGCCTCGTCCATCGCCGCCCTGGCGGGGATCGCGCTGCTGGCGGCTGCGGCCGGGCGGGACATCAGGGCGAGCGCGCCGGTCTATGGCGCATGCCTCGCCGTCTCGGCGGCGGCCTGCATCGCGGCGCTGGCGGCACTCCCGGCCGGGCCGGCGGCGCTGCATTTGCCGCTCGGCCTGCCCGGCATCGGCACGGATTTACGGCTCGACGCGCTGTCGGCCGCCTTCCTGGTGATCGTCGATCTCGGGGCGGCGGCCGCCAGCCTCTACGCCATCGGCTATGGCGCGCATGAGCCTGCGCCGGGCCGGGTGCTGCCGTTCTATCCGGCGTTTCTCGCCGCGATGAACCTGGTGGTGATCGCCGGCGATGCCTACAGCTTCCTGTTCGGCTGGGAGGCGATGTCGCTCGCCTCCTGGGCGCTGGTGATGGCGCATCACCGCGAGGCGGGCAATGCGCGGGCCGGCTACATCTATCTGGTGATGGCGAGTTTCGGCACGCTCGCCTTGCTGCTGGCCTTCGGGCTGCTGGCGCAGGGGGCGGGTGGGTTCGATTTCGTGGCCATCGCCGCAGCCCATCCCGCCGCCGGCACCGCATCCGTCGTGCTGCTGCTGGTGCTGATCGGCGCCGGCTCCAAGGCCGGGCTCGCGCCGCTGCATGTCTGGCTGCCGCTCGCCCATCCCGCCGCGCCCAGCCATGTCTCGGCGCTGATGAGCGGGGTGATGACGAAAGTGGCGATCTACGGCTTCATCCGCATCGCCTTCGATCTGCTAGGCCCGGC
>CAIYPH010000569.1 GCA_903928045.1 uncultured Rhodospirillales bacterium | reverse complement strand
GCTTCTTCTGCCGCTCGGCCTCAGCAGCGCCGATGGCCCCGGCCGGTGGTGCGGGTGGCTCGGGGGCCGCGGCGGCACCGCCCTGCACCGGCCCGCCGACGAGCATCCGCTCGGCCATCAGGTTGGCCTTGTGGGCACGCAGGATGCGCTCGGCATCGCCGGTGACCGCCGGCTCGCCATAGCTGTCGCGCTCGGCCAGCTTGGTGTCGATCTGCGCGATGCGCCGGTCGAGGCCGGCGATCGGCGCCTCGGCTTCCAGGAGCTTGTTGGCGGCCGACGCGATGGCGGTCAGCCCCACCAGGGCGGCCTGGATCGGCCCGGACTGGGCAATGCGGTCCATCAGGGTAGACCATTCGTTGCCGAGCGCCCGCATTGCCTTGGCCGCCGGCGACAGCGCATCCGCGTCGAGACCGTGCACCCGGGTCTTGAGCGCGTCCATCGCCTTGGCGACGGCCTCGGTGCGCTCGCCGTGTTCCAGCATCACCCGAATGGCGGCGCGCTGGTCGGCGGTAAGGAAGTTGAGTTCGTCGTCGAGCGCCTTGACCGCCGCATAGGAGCCGGACGCAATCTCGCCGAGCCGCTTGGCAACCGCCGCCTGATCGGTTCCACCCAGCGCGGCCGTGGTGTCGGCGGTGAGACCAACGACCTGCTGGATCTGGGCATTGCCCAACGCCGGCACCCTGGCGAGACCTTGGACGATCGAAGCAGCGGCATCGCGTGCTACGCCGGCATGCTGCAGCGTCACGATATAGCCTTGCAGCGAGGCCGTCGCGAGATCGCCGTCGCGGCCGACGGCGCGCAGGGCCACCGACAACTGCCGGGCCTCGGTCTCCAATGCCGCGGCATGGGCCATGGCCAGGGCGAAGGCGCCCCCCACCGCCACGGCGGCGCCGATCGGCGACAGCAGGGCGCCGGCCACCATGCGGGCGGCGGTGCCGAGCACACCGAAGCCGGTGCCTGTGGACATGGCGACGTCGGCGACCTGATGACCCTGCTGGATCATCGTCATCATCACCGGCTGCCCGGCAGCGATGGACGACACCGCCTGCATGGTCTGCACGCCCAACTGGCGCAAGGCAAAGGCGTTGGCTCCGGCCGAGACGCCGAGTGCCTCCTGCTGCTTGGCAGCCTCGACGGTCTTGCTGGCCAGCACTGCCGTGGCGGAGGCAGCCACTCCCGTCGGCGCGGCCGCGTCCGCGAACGCCTTGGTGGCGGCCTCGCGCGCCCGGGCGGCAACGGTGGCCGAGATCGCCCCGACCCGCTCGGCCTGGGCGATCTCGGCGAGGGTGGTCTCGTAGGTCCGGGAGACCGCAAACAGGGGATCGAATTTCGCCCGGAGGCGATCGAGTTCGGCGCCATAGGCCGCGACATCGGCCCCACGGGCGGCCAGCGCCTCGCCCGCAAGCGGGGCCGCGACGCCGGCACCCCGATTGGCGGCCTGCTGGACGTCAACCAGGCGGATCATGGCGATGCCGAGTTGGCTGTAGCTCTCGGCCAGGCCGGCGTTGGCACTGATCTGTTGCTCGTAGCTGGCGAAGGCGCGCTGCCGGGCGACGACGGCCTCCCCGCTGGCGATGGCGCCGACCCGCTCGGCCTGCGCGATATCGGCGAGCGTCGTCTCGTAGCGGCGCATGGTGCCGAACAGCGGGTTGAACGAGGCCTGCAGCCGGTCGAGCCCGGCCCCATAGGCGGCAATGTCCGCCGCCCGGCGCGCGAAGGCATCGTCGGGGCCGGCAATGCCCGACATGGCCGCGGAGGCCCGCTGGCCGGCCTGGGTGATACGGTCCAGCACCTGATCACCGAGACTGCCGAGCGCTTCGAACTTGCCACGCGCAGCGTCGAGGTCCTCGGTCGACAGCCGGATCGCGGCGACGCGGGTGCTCCCACTCATGATGGATTCAACTCCGCGAGGACATTCGCCAGAAGCAGCGGAACCGCCTGGTCGCGGACGCCATCCACATCGAGGCGCTTGCGCGGCACCACCTGGCGCACCAGCACGAACATCGGCACGAAGCCGCGATCGCGCACCTCGCGCGCCATGGCTTGTTGCGCCTTGCGATGCCCGGTCAGCACCTCGGTGGCGTTACCAACAAACAGCCGGATGCGGTTGCGCCCGCGCTGCTTCATGCCGCGGGCCTCGTTGACCCGCAGGCACCACAGGAACACCGAGCGGTTGCTCTTGGCGCGCAGAATGAAGGCCTGGCCGCCGGCGGCGATCATCTCCTGCGTCGTCACGCGCACGCCGCCACGGGAGCCCGCGCTGCGCCGACCACCGCGGGCGTTGTAGGCGGTCGGGAAGGCGAGATACTTGCGGTTGCGGGCAACGATCGGCTCGCCGCGATCGAAGGCCTGAACCGCCTCGGGCATCTTGGAGAACACCAGCGCCGCCGGGTGGAAGGTGACGACGCCCGCGGCCGGGAAGGTCTTGAGCCGCCAGGCATTGGCCATGGCACGGCCACCGTCCTTGAACCCAGCGGCGCGGACCTGGGCGCGGAGGTCCTCCTGCACCTGCCGGCCGGTCCGCTCGACGGCCCGGCGCAGTCCGGCGGCGACCGCGCGCGCCTCCGCCTTCATGGCATCGGTGATCGCGCCACGTGGGATCGAAGTCAGCGCTGGCATATTGCGGAACCCGGATGCTCACAGGGACAAACTGGTTGCGGTCGCTACGCACGAAGCGTATATCGAAGCATGGAGTTCGAGTGGGACGAGGCCAAGCATGAGCGGAACTTGGCACTGCGAGGTATCGGCTTCGACCACGGAGCGATGATTTTTGAAGGGCGGGTCGTCGAACGGCTTGATGATCGCCAGAACTACGGTGAAGTCCGGATTCGGGCGGTTGGAGTATGCGGGACCCAAATCTTGCACGTCGTCTATACGGACCGCGACGAGGTCCGCCGGATTATATCGGTGCGTTCAGCCAACCGACAGGAGCGAGCAGCATGGCAATCGTTCGAATGACCTTGGCGGAGATCAAGGCGAAGGGCACGCAGATGGACCGAGCGAAGGTTGATGCCACGACTGAGGAGGATATCCGCCGCCACATGATCGAAGATGGCGAGGACCCAGATGCGCAGTTGCCGACAGGTGGGTTCGGCGCATTGCCAGGCACCATCCGGCGTCGGCTCGGCATGACGCAGGAGAAGTTTGCCGCCACGCTTGGGGTGCCTGTGGCGACTCTGCGGAATTGGGAGCAGGCGCGCGTGGCGCCCAGCCCCACGGCGCAAGCCCTATTGCGCATCCTCGATCGTGAGCCTGAGGCCGCCCTGCGCGCTCTTGCTGTCCCTCACGCAGCCTGACCACGGCTCCCGCGACGCGTAACATCGTCGATCCGCGCATCGATCGCCGCCAACATGGCGAAGGCATCGACGACCCAGGCCGCCTGATCACCAACACCGCCTGGATCGGGCCAGTGGACAAGGCCGCCCATGCCGGCACGGCAGGCAGCCCAGAGGCGGATGAAGTCGTGCCAGACTTGTGGGATAGTCAGTCGCGGATTGCTGGCCACGGGTTCGCCCGCAACCAGCCATTCGCCGCCGTCGTCGGGCGTCAGCCCTCCGTCGTAGGCGCCGGGGTCTCGGGCGACGGCGAGGGCGCCGCGGAGTTTCCCTCCGCACTCGCGTTCGGCTGCATCAGGGCGCTGGCTTTCCAGCCGACGGCCTCGATCTCGGCATCGGGCAGGGTGTCCAGCAGGTCGGCCGGAATGGCACCGCGCTCACGTCGGAACGGTGGCAAGCCGGGGCCGTCCCAGCCGCGCAGGGCATGGCGGGCGGCGACCCAGGGGAGCGTGCCGAGATAGCGCTCGCGGGCGGCCAGCAACGCGGCGTAGACCGGCACTTCGGCGGCGATCGCCTCGATCGAGGCCAGGCGGGTCTGGGCGCCAACATCATCGGGCGTCGCTTCGGCCGCGTCGATGTCAGCCAGCAGGGCCGGGGCGTTGTCAGGGGCGATCTCCTGCACCGCACTGCGCAGGGCGGCGATGAGTTGGACCCGCGGAGGATAGAGCCCGCCCTCTCGCGCGAGTTCGGCGCGGAAGGCCTGCCGCTCCCGGAAGGTGAGCGGTACTATATTATATGTGCGCGGCGAGCCGTCGGGGGTGAAGGTCACGGCTTCGCGGCGCGAGAACACGGGGTCGGTCATGGGATACCTCAGAAGGAACAGATGAAGAGATCGCTGTCGGCGCCGTCGAGTTGGAACGTGATCTCGTTCTGCCCGAGGTTGTCGCGGTCGCTCGGCCGGAAGCCGATG
>CAIYPH010000568.1 GCA_903928045.1 uncultured Rhodospirillales bacterium | reverse complement strand
TTACTCCAGAGGTGTGTACCGCTGCTGACCATCCCGCCTGTGTACGCCAACGGCATGGGACGGAATATAATTTTTTTGGTTCTTTTTGTTCACAAAAAGAACACCCTTCCCTCCCGTCTTGACCATCCACCCGAACCTCCCGAGGATCGCCGCAAGCAAAGGGAGCAGTCCATTGGAATACACCCAGATCGCCGTCGAAAACGTCGGCGCTGTGCGCAAGCTGCTGCACAACCGTCCGGAAATGCGCAACGCCGAAAGCTCCGTGCTGCTCGACGAGCTCGACCACGCGCTCGGCGCCGCGGTGGCGGACCCCTCCGTGCGGGTGATCGTCATCGGCGGCGTGGGGCCGCATTTTTCCGCAGGGCATGACCTCAAGGAGGGCCAGGCGCGCCGGCAGGAATTCACCGTCGAGGCGCGCTACGAATACGAGGAGCGACGTTACCTCGACTATTCGCTGCGCATCTGGGACTGTCCGAAGCCCACCATCGCCATGGTCCAAGGCGCCTGCATCGCCGGCGGGTTCATGGTCGCCAACATGTGCGACATGATCGTCGCCTCCGTGGACGCCTTCTTCGCCGACCCCGTGGTGCGCACCATGGCGGCCTCGGCGGTCGAGGTGTTGGTGCATCCCTGGGTGATGGGGCTGCGGGCGGCCAAGGAGTTCCTGTTCACCGGCAAGCGGATGGGTGCCGCCGAGGCCTACCGGATCGGCATGGTCAACCGCCTCGTCCCGCGTGACGAACTGGAGGCCGCGACCATGGCGCTGGCCGGCGAGATCGCCGAGGCGCCCCCCTTCGCCATCAAGCTCACCAAGCGCTCGCTCAACCGGGCCGCGGATATGCAGGGGTTCCGCAGCTCGGTGATGGCCCACTTCGATACCCATCAGCTCGCCCATGTCAGCGAGGAATTCAAAGCCGGCCGGGCGGCTGGACTCGCTGCCGCCATCGCCCGTAACAAGGCGGGATCGGCCGGCTGAACCAGGCCTCGCCCCCACCGACCCGCAGCGGAACAGGACCGATCCATGACCGATCTCGTCTACCTCTCCCCCCCGACATTGGACGAAGCCGTCCGCGCCTTCGCCGCCGCCCAAGGTGCAGCGCGCATCCTCGCCGGCGGCACCGACCTGCTGGTGCAGATGCGCCTCGGGACGGTGCGGCCCGGCACGGTGATCGACATCAAGAAAATCGCCGAGATGACCAGCATCGAGGAAACCGCCGATGGCGGCTGGCGCGTCGGTGCGGCCGTCTCCGGCGCGGCGCTGGCCGACCATCCCCGCTTCGGCACGGTGTGGCCGGGCGTGCTGGAGGCGGTGAACCTCATCGGCTCCAAGCAGGTGCAGGGCCGCGCCTCGGCCGGCGGCAATCTCTGCAACGCCTCCCCAGCCGGCGACAGCGTGCCGGCGATGGTGGCGGCCGGCGCGGTGGTCACCGTGCAGGGCCCGAACGGGCGGCGCGAAATCGCGGTCGAGGCAGTGCCAGCCGGACCCGGGCGCACCAACCTGGCGCCCGGCGAGATCGTGGTGAGCTTCACCTTGCCGCCCCGGCCGGCCAATTCGGGGGATGCCTATCTGCGCATGATCCCGCGCACCGAGATGGATATCGCGGTGGTCGGCGTCGGCGTCTCCCTGACCCTCTCCTTCGGTGTCTGCACCGCCGCCCGGATCGGCCTCGGCGCAGTGGCGCCCACCGTGCTGCTGGTGGCCGACGCGGCCGCGGCGTTGGTCGGCTCATCCCTCGAGGACGCCGCGGTGGAGGCAGCCGCCGCCGCCTGCCGGGCCGCCTGCAAGCCGATCAACGACAAGCGCGGCACCATCGTCTACCGTACCAAGGCCGCCGGCGTGCTGCTCAAGCGCGCCGTCGCCATCGCCGCCGAACGCGCAAGGAACGCCTGACATGGCCAAGATCCACGTCTCCACCACCATCAACGGCGAGCCGACCGAGTTCCTCGCCGCCCCGCAACAGAGCGTGCTCGACGTGCTGCGCAACACGCTCGGCCTCACCGGCACCAAGGAAGGCTGCGCCACCGGCGATTGCGGCGCCTGTTCCATCCTGCTCGATGGCACGCTGGTCTGCGCCTGCCTGGTGCTCGCGCCGGAAATCGAGGGCAAGCAGATCGACACGATTGAGGGCATGGCGACGGGCGACCAGTTGCATCCCTTGCAGCAGAAGTTCCTCGAGCGCGCCGCCCTGCAATGCGGCATCTGCACCCCCGGCGTGCTGATCGCCGCCCGCGCTTTGCTCGAACGCAACCCGGACCCGACCGAGAGCGAGGTACGCTTCGGCCTCGCCGGCAATCTGTGCCGGTGCACTGGATATGACAAAATCGTCCGCGCGGTGCTGGAAGTCGCCGCCGACATGAAGGAGGCCGCCCGATGAACGCCATCGACAACAAGTGGATCGGCGCCCGCACCATCCGCCCGGATGGCGCCGACAAGGTGACGGGCCGGGCCACCTATTCGGCCGATACCGCGATGGCCGGCATGATCTGGGGCAAGGTGCTGCGCAGCCCGCACCCGCACGCCATCATCCGCAGCATCGACACCTCCAAGGCCGCGGCGCTCCCCGGCGTGAAGGCCGTGGTGACGGGGAAGGACTTCGTGCATTTCCCGCTCGACAAGCCGGTGGCCCTCGGCATCCAGGACATGCGCTGGATGAGCCGCAACGTGATGGCGCGGGAGAAGGCGCTGTTCCATGGCCACCCCGTTGCCGCGGTGGCGGCGACCACCGAGGAGATCGCGGCGGCGGCCTGCGCGCTGATCGAGGTGGAGTACGATGTGCTCCCGCACGCCATCGAGATCGACGATGCGCTGGCCGACGGCGCGCCGATCCTGCATGACGCGATGACCTTCGAGGGCAAGCCCTCCAACATCGCCGGGCGGATGGAGATCAAGCTCGGTGACGCGGCCGCCGGGTTCGGCGAGGCGGACGTCATCGTCGAGCGCAGCTTCACCACGCGGCCGGTGCACCAGGGCTATATCGAGCCGCATTCCTGCCTGGTCAGCGTGGCGGCCGATGGCAAGGCGACGATCTTCAGCTCGAGCCAGGGCCAGTTCATGGTCCGCGCGATGACGGCGCTGCTGACCGGCATTCCCCAGAGCAGCATCCGCGCCGTCCCCGCCGAGATCGGCGGCGGGTTCGGGGCCAAGACCATCATCTATCTCGAACCGCTGGCGACCGTGCTGTCCCGCAAATCGGGCCGGCCGGTGAAAATGGCGATGACCCGCGAGGAGGTGTTCCGCGCCTCGGGGCCGACCTCGGGCTCGAAAAGCACGGTCAAGATCGGCGCCACCAAGGATGGCCGCATCGTCGCGGCGCAGGGGACCTTCTACCTCCAGGCCGGCTGCCTTCCCGGGGCGCCGTTGCGTGGCGCGGTAGGGTGCTCGTTTGCGCCGTATAACATCCCCAACGTGCTGTCGGTTGGGTTCGACGTGGTGTCCAACCGCTCCAAGGTCGCGGCCTATCGGGCACCGGGCGCCCCGATCGGGGCATTCGCGGTGGAATGCGTGCTCGACGAGGTGGCCGAGGCGTTGAAGATGGACCCGCTGGAGCTGCGGCTGAAGAACGCGGCGCGGGAGGGCACCAAGGCCTCCTACGGCCCGGTCTTTCCGCGCATCGGCTTCGTCGAGACCATCGAGGCGGCGCTGGCGCATCCGCACAGCCAGGCGCCGCTCGGCCAGTTCCAGGGCCGCGGCGTGGCGAGCGGCTTCTGGTATAACGCCGGCGGGGAATCGAGCGCCCAGGTGAACATCACCGAGGATGGCAACATCGTCGTCACCACCGGACACCCCGATGTCGGCGGCTCGCGGGCCGCGATCGCCAACGTGACGGCCGAGCTGTTCGGCATCGACCATGGCCGGGTCTCCGTGCTGATCGGCGATACCTCCTCGATCGGCTATTCCAACCTCACCGGCGGCAGCCGGGTGACCTTCGCTTCGGCGATGGTGGTCACCCAGTCCAGCGAGAAAGTGATCACCGATCTGCGCACCCGGGCGGCGAAGATCTGGAAGATCGACCCCGAGGCGGTGACCTGGCAGGACGGCGAGGCCATCCCGGCCGGCGAAAACGCCGGCAAGTTCCCGGCGTTGACGCTGAAGGACCTGGCGGCGAAGGCCAGCGAGACCGGCGGGCCGATCGGGGCGGGCGTGCAGCTCAACACCACCGGCGCCGAGGGCGGGTTCGCGACGCATGTGTGCGATGTCGAGGTCGATGTCGATCTCGGGATCGTTCGCGTGCTGCGCTATACCTCCTTCCAGGATGTCGGAAAGGCGCTGCATCCCGACTACGTGGAAGGCCAGATGCAGGGCGGCGTGGCGCAGGGCATCGGTTGGGCGCTCAGCGAGGAATACCTTTATGACCGTCAGGGCCGCGTCGATAACGCGAGCTTCCTCGATTATCGCATGCCGGTCTGCTCGGACCTGCCGATGCTGGACACCGTGATGATCGAAATCCCCAACCCCAAGCACCCGCAGGGCGTGCGCGGGGTGGGCGAGGTTCCGCTGGTTCCTCCGCTCGCGGCGATCGCCAACGCGGTCTACAACGCGCTAGGAAAGCGGTTCTACAGCCTCCCGATGTCCCCCCCGCGGGTGCTCGAAGTGCTGGAAGGCTGAGGGAATTGGTGTAGCATCGGGGGGCATCCGTAGCGGGGCCCCCCGATGAACCAGGTCAGCAGCGTCACCAAATCAGCGGTCACGGCCGCTTCGAAGCTCGCAATCGCCGATTGCGACCTGCATCTCGGGCCGGCGCGGTTCCAGGACCTTTACCCCTGGCTCTCGGAGCGCTGGCGCGCGCATATCGACATGTTCGGCGCCAACCACCGGACCGGCAATTTCAACGGCCTGCCCAGCTACCCCAAGGCCCAGCCGGCCGCGGCGCGGCGGGATGCGTGGCCGCCCTCCGGCAGCCCGCCGGGCACCGATCTCGCCTTCACCCGCAGCCAGCACCTCGACGCCCATAACGTAGTGCTCGGCGTCATCAATCCGCCCACCCCCTCCAACGCGCCGCTCAACCCCGGGCTGGGCAACGCGATCGCGCGGGCATGGAACGAGTGGCAGCTCGCCTGTCTGGTGCACCCCGAGCCGCGGCTGCGCGCCTCGGTGGTGGTGAACTACGAAGACCCGGTGGCGGCGGCCGCCGAAATCCGTCACTGGGCCGGCAATCCCGGCTTCGCCCATGTGATGATGTACGGCCGCACCGCGATGCCCATGGGGAGCCAGCAGTATTTCCCGATCTACCAGGCCGCGGCCGAGGCGGGGCTGCCGATCGGAGTGCATGCGTTCGGGTTCGGCGGCGCGCCCAATACCAGCAGCGGCTGGGCGAGTTACTACATCGAGGACATGCTGGGGCATGCGCAGTCGATCCAGGCGCAACTCACCAGCATGATCCTCAACGGCGTCTTCGCCCGGCTGCCCAGCCTGCGCTACGTGCTGATCGAGGGCGGCTTCGGCTGGGCGCCCTCGCTCGGCTGGCGGCTCGACAAGGCGTGGCGGCGGCTGAAGCAGGAAACCCCGGAGCTTACCCAGGCGCCCTCCGAATACCTTCGGCAGAACGTGTGGTACACCACGCAGCCGATGGAGGAACCCGAGGCGCGCGACCACGTGCTCGATACCATCGGCTGGATCGGGTGGGACCGCATCCTGTTCGCGTCCGACTATCCGCACTGGGATTTCGACGACCCGGATACAGCGATCACGCTGCGCCTGACCGAGGGGCAGCGGGCGGGGATCATGCGGGAGAATGCGTTGGCGGTGTATCGGCGATAGGAAGGAAGGGCTTCTTTTTTGAAAAAAAGAAGCAAAAAACTTTTATCCGCTTGGTGGGTACCGCTCTGCCACGGTTCGTGGGGGCGTAAGCTAACGGTAAGGATAGCACGAAACGTTGGGCGCCCCTATCAACCGGTGCGGACGAACAGATCCATCGTCGCCGGCATCGGTCTGCCTGTTGGCTTCTTGCGGTGGATGCGGCTGACAAACCCATGCGCCGCCCGGACACCTCGGTCGCCTCGCAACGGCGGATCTGACCGAGTCCGCGATCGATCGCAACATGTGCGATTGCGCACTCAGTTCAAAAACTCGTTGCTAGACCGTCGCTCATGCCCGGGCCTGGCCTTCGAGTTTGGCGGCTGGTCGTTGATTCGCCGATAGCCAAAACGCACGAGGTTGCCGGTGTGCTGGACACGTTGCCCTGGGCGTCGGAAGTGTGGGTGTAGATGGCGCTTAAGGGGAGGGTCATGCTCCGAGAATGTTCGCCGTTGTGAGGCCGGTGAAGCCCTGAAGCGTGATCTGGGTGCCGTCGGGCAAGGTGAGGTGCTCCGAGCCGGCGACGGTGAGCGCGTTGGACAGGACGGTGGCGGCAGTGTTGGGAGAAGTGGCTCGGTTTCTCGCTACAGCGTTTCGGTTCCGTTAGGTGGATCGCCTGCCGGTTGATACGCACGTTTTGCTGCTGGCGTGGTGGCGCGCAGGGC
>CAIYPH010000567.1 GCA_903928045.1 uncultured Rhodospirillales bacterium | reverse complement strand
TAGTCGAAGATCGAGCTGATCGGCCCGATGACCAGCACGAAGCGCGTGAGATTGCCGATATCCCAACGCCGCGGGACCAAGAGGTAGTCGGGATCGACATTGTCGGTCGGGATCGTCGTCTGTGAGAAATCGTAGAGCAGGTTGTTGGTCAGCACCTGGATCGGGGTCATCGGCAGGAAGGGCAGGAATATCGACGCGCCCAACACGCTGAACATGTTCCCAAAATTCGAGCTGGCTCCCATTTTGATGTACTTAATGATGTTGGCGAATATCCTCCTTCCCTCGATTACCCCCTCGCACAGCACCATCAGGCTTTTCTCGAGCAGGATAATGTCGGCCGACTCCTTGGCGATATCCACTGCCGTGTCGACCGACACCCCCACATCGGCCGCCCGCAGCGCGGGGCCGTCATTGATGCCATCGCCGAGAAAGCCAACCACGTGGCCGTTGGCACGCAGCGCCGCGATCACCTCCGCCTTCTGCGCCGGCGCCAGCTTGGCGAACACATGCGTCGTTTCGACCGCCGCTGCCAACGCAGCCGGGGTCATCGCGGAAATCTCGTGGCCCAGCAGGATGCGCTCTGCGGGCAGCCCGACCTGGCGGCAGATCGTGCGGGTGATGATGTTGTTGTCGCCAGTCAGAATCTTCGTCTGAACGCCAGCAGCCGCCAGTTCACGCAAGGCCGCCGAGACTGATTCCTTCGGTGGATCGAGAAAGGCGATGTAACCGAGCAGCGTCATCCCGCTCTCGTCGGCGACGGAGTATTTCCGCTTGGGTCCGGACATTTCTCGAAAAGCGACGGCGACAACCCGGAACCCCTGCCCGTTCAGTCGCTCCATTTCCGCTTTGGCATCGGTGAAATGCTGCGTATCCAACGCGCCACCTGTCTCGCCGAGGACGTAGTGATCGCACACTGCGAAGACCTCCTCGACCGCTCCCTTGGTGATGATGAAATGGCTGCCATCCGGCCGCTCCAGCACCACCGACATACGGCGACGCTGGAAATCGAACGGCATTTCGTCGATTTTCGTATAGTTCCCGTTCAGGGCGGAATGCTCCGGGCGCTGGGCGTGCGCCAGCACCGCTTCGTCCAGCAGATTCCGCAGGCCGGATTGGAAGCGGCTGTTGAGCCATGCATATTCGAGAGTCCTGAGGCTCTCTTCTCCTTCAAAATCAAGATGATACTGAAGAATGATTTTATCCTGCGTGAGCGTGCCGGTCTTGTCGGTGCACAGCACGTCCATGGCGCCAAAGTTCTGGATCGCGTTCAGCCGCTTCACGATCACCCGCTTGCGGGACATCGCCAGCGCGCCCTTGGCGAGATTGACGGTGACGATCATTGGCAGCATCTCGGGGGTCAGGCCGACCGCCACCGCCATGGCGAACAGCACCGCTTCAAGCCAGTTCCCTTTGGTGAACCCATTGATCAGCAGCACCGCTGGTACCATGACGGCCATCAGCGTCAACATCAGTCGCGTGAATTGAGCAATCCCGCGGTCGAAATCGGTTTGCGGTCGGGCGCCTTCCATACTGTGGGCGAGCTGACCGAAGGCGGTCGAACCCCCGGTGCGCAGGATCACCGCGGTGGCGGATCCGCTGAGTACGTTGCTGCCCATGAAGGCGAGATTGGGTAGCTCGAGCGGGTCACCGTCCCCAGGGGATACCAGCACCTCACTCTTCTCGACCGGCATGGCTTCACCGGTGAGGGCGGACTGGTTGATATGAAGGTCCTTGGTGCTGAGCAGACGGACATCCCCGGGCACCAGATCGCCAGCGGCCAGATGTACGATGTCGCCGGGCACCAGGGTATCGAGCGGCACATCGGCGACGATTGAGTTGCCATCCGCGTTCACCCGCTGCACGGATGCATGGGTCTTCACCAGGGCGCGCAGGGCCGCGGCGGCGCGGTTCGACCGATGCTCCTGCACGAACGACAAACCGACGCTCAACACAACCATGATGATGATCACGATGGCCGCCCGTATGTCACCGGTCACCCACGAGATCACGGCACGGCTGATCAGGAGGAAATTGAGCGGGTTCTTCGCGCGGCCGGCCAACTCCTCGAAAACCGATAGATGGCGCTCGGTGGCCACCTGGTTCGGCCCATAGCGGCGCAGGCGAACCAACGCCTCAGCATCCGTCAGCCCCGCCTCGGCGGTCTCCAGGCCCGCCAGCAGTGCTGGCGGGTCAAGCTTGGCCAGGCGCACCAGTTCGTCATCCACCCGCGCCACGCGACGGGCCGCAGTCGCAACAGGCGCCGCAACGCCCTTGCGGATGCGATCGGCCAAACGCTGCAACCCAAACATGCCTGCTCCTGCCACTCGACCCGCAGCCTAGACCCGGCAGCCCCACGGCAGAAGCACTTTAGCGAGTCACAACGGCGCCGCTACCGGCCGCGGAACACGGCGGAATTTCTGCAGTGACCGCAGGTTCGCCGGGCGCGGCTGATCCGGATACATCGTCGGCCAGTTCGTCCACGACACCTCACCGACATAGAGATCGCCATGGCTATCCACCGCGATGCCATGCGGCGCCATGAACTCCCCCGGACCAATGCCGGGATGCAGCCCGCCGATGCGGCCGAGGCGCTTGCCCGTCATGTCCGTGATGGTCACCCGTGGCCCCAGATTGGGCATGTTGCGATTGACCGGCATGCCTGGTCCGAGTTCACCGATGTAGCAGACCGGGCAGGCGCCTTGCGTCATGAACAACGCACAGGGCCGGTGCAGATTGTTCCACTGGCCCTGATATCGCCCCTCGCCATCGAAAACCTGAACCCGATGGTTCTCGCGATCGGCGACATAGAGCATCCCGGCGTCATCGCAGACGAGGTTGTGCACGATGTTGAACTCACCCGGATCGGTTCCAGGTCCACCCCAGGATTTCAATAGCTTACCGTTCGGGGCGAACTTGTGGACACTGGAATTGCCGTACCCGTCGGTGACATAGATGTCGCCTTGCGGCGACAATGCGGTATGCGTGCACCGATGGAAAGGCATTCCGCTCATATAGGCTGACGGCCGTCCCGGAATGCCCAGTGTCATCAACACCTTGCCGTCCAATGTGCACTGTTTCACGGAGTGATCTCCGTCGTCGGTCAGCCAGATCGTATCGTCCGGGCCCATGTGCAGCCCATGCGCTCGCGGGAACATACCCTCGCCCCAGCTCTTCAGGAAATTCCCGTCACGGTCGAATACGATCATCGGGTGTTCACCGCGGTTGAAGACGTAAACCCGATCCTGCCGGTCCACGCCGACCGCCCCAATTTCCTTGAACGACCAGCCAGTTGGAAGCTTTGCCCAGTTATCAATGACTTCGTAGGTGTATTCGTCACTTCCTATGAAATTCACCATCCCAGCCTCCCCAAACGCATTGCAGCCTAACAGGCTGCTGAAGAAGTCTCCAAGCCGCTGACGAGACGCGGTTGCTTGGGCTTTGGGATGGAGGTTTTCGCCGGGAATGGCGAAAGCGTTGGCTCCCCGCTGCCGCATTTCCGCCCCGGCTACGCGGTTTGGGCGAGCAGTCGCGGCAACCGGATGAGGTTGTAGGCGGCCGCGGC
>CAIYPH010000566.1 GCA_903928045.1 uncultured Rhodospirillales bacterium | reverse complement strand
GGATCGGGCAGACCGTAAGTGCATGTCACCGCGTAGCCCGCGATAGGCCCCAGCTGTGGATACCAGCACGAGAGCGTGTTGTTCGTGTACCAGTTTTCGGTCCAGGGGTTGTAGAGCCCGAGGCAGAGCGGGTTCTTCGGGTAGGTGGCGACCACGTTGGTGATGGTCGGCGTATCGATCTTGCGCAGTTCGGCGAAGAGTTTGTCGTCGGAGTTTTTGGCCATGATGGTTTCCCCATGTGGATGGGCGAAGGGTCGGACAGAGCGGAGGGTTTCGCAAGGCCCCTACTTCGCCACCTCCTCCAGCACCCGCTCGGACTGCTTGATGCCGAAGATCTTGATCAGGACGCCCGGAAGCAGGGCCCCGGGGATGACGATGAAGGCGATCCAGCCGAGATGGTTCGGCCCGATGCCATAGAGCGGGCCGAGCGAGGTGACGCCGGCCCAGGCGCCGAGATGGCCGAGCCCATCGGTCCAGGCGAAGGCGACGGAACGGATGCGGGTGGGGAAGGCGATCGCTGTGTAATTGTAGAGGTTGAAGAGGAACAGCGAGGTGCCGATGCGATACATGCACACGCCGATGATGAAGCCCGGCACCGTCGGCGAAATCCACATGATCGCCCAGGCCACCGAGAACAGCACGGCGGCGACGAACAGTACGTCTTTCCGCTCCACCCGCTCACCCAGCCAGGCGTTGAACATGAAGGCGCAGAAGGTGACCATCGAGGCGAACATCGAAAGCTGGAAGACGTGCTCGCCCTCCCAGCCATGGTCCACCATGTAAACCAGCAGGAAGGCGCCGGGGCCATAGACGATGCCGGGATAGGCCAGCAGCCAGCAGACGAGGATGAGGATGCTGCGGCCGCGGTATTCGGGGTTCGTGATGATCTCCAGCAGCTGCCCCTTGGCCGCGCGGCCGACGACGCGCGGCGTGGGGTCGGCTGGCGGGAGGGGGCCGGTGATGGCAGCGATGCGGCGCTCGAGCTTGCGCAGCACGCTGTCCGCCTCGTCATGCCGCCCATGGGCTTCGAGCCAGCGGGGGGATTCGGGCAGGCGGAAATAGAGCAGCGGCAGCAGGATGAAGACCTGGATCACCACGCCCAGCCAAACGAATTCCCGCCACAGGCCGAACTCCTTCGGCATCATCTTGCTGGCGGCCAGCGCGATGAACACGCCGACGATGGCAGTGCTGGCCTGGGAGGTCAGCATCGTCTTGTTGCGCACGGAATGCGACGTCATCTCCGAGAGATACACCGCATGGGTGGCGACGATGCCGCCGACGCCCAGCGTGCTGAGCACGGAGAACAGCACGAGGGGCACGAAATCGGTGACGAAGGCGAAGGGGCAGAGGCAAATGCCGGCCAGGGCGGTGGACAGCAGAATGGCCGGCCGTCGTCCATACTTGTCGGCCACGAAACTCATCAAATAGGTGCCGAGCAGCACCCCGAGCCCGACCTGCAACGCCTGGATCACCGCATATTGCGTGTTGGTGATGAGGCCAAGTGGCCGCCAGACGAAGGGGTAGAGACGGGCGCCGATGCCATCGGTATCGACGATGATGAAACCCCAGGTGATCTCGACCAGTATCGCCAATTCCCAGTGGACCCGTGTAAGGGGCAACCGGTCGATGCGGCCCGAGATGAGGTAGGCCCCGGCATCATTGCGGGCATCGGCTGCGGCGTCGGCGTGACCGTTTGCGGCCATCGTTATCCTCCCGGCATTTGCCGTGCTCAGGGAGGCAAAGCGAACGATGCCGCCGAGGCACGATCGTTGATTGCCGAAATCCTAGGCGCGCCGGGAACGGTTTGGCAAGCAGCCTCGATCAGGTGCCGTCCGTCGACATCATCTGCTTCATCAGCAGGTCGCGATAAGGGCCTGGCCGATTGGACAGCACGTCGGGCGGCCCGTCATCGATCACCCGGCCACGATCCATCACCACGATGCGGTCGAAGTTCTTCAGCGTGGAGAGCCGATGGGCAATCGCGATCGTGGTGCGGCCGCGCATGAGGATGTCGAGCGCCTGCTGTATCGCCTGCTCGGACTCGCTGTCGAGCGCGGAGGTGGCTTCGTCGAGCAGCAGGATCGGCGCGTCCTTCAACAGGGCGCGGGCGATGGCGAGGCGCTGGCGCTGACCGCCCGAGAGCTTCACGCCGCGATCGCCCACCATAGTGTCGAACCCTTCCGGCAGTGCCTCGATGAATTCGCGGCAGCGGGCGGTGGTGGCGGCGGCCAGCACGTCGGCCTCGATGGCGTCGGGGCGGGCGTAGCGCAGGTTTTCCAGGATGGTGCGGTGAAACAGCGAGATATCCTGCGGCACGATCGCCAGCATGGCGCGCAGGCTTTCCTGGGTGATCTCGGTGATGTCCTCGCCATCGATCCGCACGGCGCCCTTCTGCACGTCATAGAAGCGTTGCAGGAGGGCGATGATGGTGGATTTTCCGGCGCCCGAGGCGCCCACCAGGCCGACGCGTTGGCCGGGCTCGATGATCAGCGAGAAATCATTCAGCACCGGCTCACGCCCGGGATAGCCGAAGCGGACATGCTCGAAGGTGACGCGGCCCGGCCCGTGCGGCAGGGTGAGCGCGTTGGCGGCGTCGGGCAGTTCATGCGGCGTCAGCAGCGAGGTGATCGCCTCTTCCAGCCGCGCGACCTGCTGGGTGAGATCGACCAGGGAGACCGCGAGGTCCCGCGTGCCGTGCAGGATGGTGAAGCCGAGCGAGCAGATCAGCACCATGTCGCCGGCCGAGGCTTCGCCGCGCTGCCACATGATGACGCCCCAGGCGAGCAGCCCGGCGGTGATCAGCGCCGTCATCACCGCGTGGAGCAGGCGGAGTTTTTCGAGGTAGAACAGGCTCTTGCGCCGCGCCGCCATCTCGCCGTCGATCCGCCCGTTGAGGCGGGTGTGCTCGCGGAAGGTGGCGCCGAAGGCACGGACCACATGCATGTTGGAGATGATATCGACCATCTCGCCATCGACACCCGCGGCATGGGTGGCGAAATTGCGATGGATCGGGGTGCCGCGCTCGGCCAGCCAGAACACGATGCCGGCCATCACGGCGCTCACCCCGGCGAGGGCGGCGGCCATCAGCGGGTTCACCGAGGCGATCAGCACGATCGCCAGCACGACGGCGAGGCAGGGGGGGATGACATTCCAGGTGCCGGTGCTCTCGGTCTGGAACGTCGCGTTGGAGGTGGCGGTGATGCGGCTGGCCATGGTGCCGGGCAGGCGTTCGGAGAAGTAGCTCGGCGAATGGCCGGTGAGGTGGAGGAACAAATCCGCCCGCACATCGCCGGTGACGCGCACGAACACCCGGGCCACCGTAAAGCCGGCGATGCGCCAAAGGAAGTTATCCGCCGCGATCAGCCCGCAGAGAACCGCGAAGGCGCGCCAGGAGGCCTCAACCACCCCCGGCGCCTCGCGGCCGCGCGAAACCACGTCGATCAGCGCCTTCAGCCCGTACTGGGTCAGCACCGAGCACACCACCGCCAGCACCACGGCGGTGAGGATGATGACATGGCCGGTGCGATGACGGTTCACGTAGTGGAACAGGAACGCCAGCGGGCGGGCCTGGAAGCGGGTCATGGAGACGGTCACGGATTGCCTGTCTGCAGGAGGAGGGCGTCGTATTGTCCATCATCATGGCGCAATCTTGGTGACGCGGGAATGACGTGGGTCAAACATGCGTAATGTGCTGATGATCTTGGTGCTGCTGGCGGCGGGTGCGGCGCGGGCGGAGCCGGTGTACTTCCCGGGGCCGGAGGGGATCACCCTGCAGGGGGAGGTGTTTCGACCCGAAGGTGAGCCGCGCGGCCCGGCGGTGGTGGCGCTGCATGGTTGCGGTGGCCCCTTCCCGTCCCGCGATGCGATGTGGCGCAAGATCCTCACCGATGCGGGGCATGTCGTCTTGTTTCCCAACAGCTTCGCGTCGCGCGGGCTCGGCTCGCAGTGCCGTGAGACGAAGCGGGTGGCCACCGCCTCCGGTCTACGCCGGCAGGATGCCATCGCTGCCGCGCAGTATCTCGCCGCGACCGAGCCGAGTGCGAAGGCGGGCGTGGTGATGCTCGGCTGGTCCGATGGCGGCTCGACGGTGCTGGCCACCGCCAGCGCGGGGCGGGCGGATTTGCCGGCCGGGCTGATCCGCCGCTTCATCGCCTTCTACCCGGGCTGCCGCGGCTTTGCGGCGAGCACGACCCGGGCGCCCGCCGCGCCCCTCGCCATCCTCCATGGCGAGGCGGATGACTGGACGCCGATCGCCCCCTGCCGAGAGTTGGCCTCCCGCGCGCCGGGGGTCAGCCTCACCGGCTTCCCCGGCGCCTATCATGATTTCGACGCCCCGGTGCCAATTCGGGTGATGCAGAACATCCCCACCAGCCAGAACGCCGACCACAGCGTTCATGTCGGCGGTGACGACGCGGCGCGGGCCGAGGCGATACGGCGCGTGCTGGCCCTGGTGGCGCAACGTTGACCGCCGCCACAACTCAGGCGTAGCCAGCATCCATGCGCATCGCCCAAATCGCCCCGCTCTTCGAATCCGTGCCGCCGCTCCGCTACGGCGGCACCGAGCGCGTGGTCCATTGGCTGACCGAGGAACTGGTCGGCATGGGCCACGACGTCACCCTGTTCGCCACCGGCGACAGCCGGACCTCGGCCAAGCTGGTGCCGATGCGCGCCCAGGGCGAGCGTTTCGCGCGCAATTTCGAATACAACAACGCCCCCTATGCCCGCATGGTCGAGCTGGTGCGCCGCCAGGCTGACCAGTTCGACGTGCTGCATTTCCACATCGATTTCCACCCCTTCTCCGTCTTCACCCGGCAAAGCACGCCGTTCCTCACCACCCTGCACGGGCGGCTGGATCAGGGCTGGATTCCGCAGATCTACGACCTGTTCCCTGAGGTGCCGCTGGTCTCGATCTCCGATCGGCAGCGCGTGCCCATGCCGCATCTCAACTACGCCGCGACCATCCTGCACGGCATGCCGCGCGATCTGCTGCGCCCGGTGGCTGACGGGCAGGACTATTTCGCCTTCCTCGGCCGCATCTCCCCGGAAAAGGGCATCGAGGCAGCGATCCGCATTGCCTCGGCGGCGGGGGTGAAACTGGTGGTGGCGGCTAAGGTGGGCGAGGAAGACGCGCCATACTACGCCGAGGTGATCGCCCCGCTGCTGGAAGGCGACGCGGTGGAGTTCATCGGCGAGATCGACGACAGCCAGAAGCCGGCCTTCCTCTCC
>CAIYPH010000565.1 GCA_903928045.1 uncultured Rhodospirillales bacterium | reverse complement strand
CGCACGCGGCAGATGTTCTACACCGGCACCGCCGACTGGGATTTCATCGCCAGCGTGAAGGCGGCCACCGACCTGCCGCTGATCGCCAATGGCGATATCGTCACCGAGGAGGATGCCGCCGAGGCGCTGCGCCGCTCCGGCGCCGATGGCGTGATGATCGGCCGGGGCTGCTACGGCCGCCCCTGGTTCCCTGCGGCCGCGGCCGAGTATCTGCGCACCGGGCAGAAGCGCCCCGAGCCCGATCTCGCCGAGCAGAAGCGCATCCTGCTGTTGCACTATGAGGGCATGCTGTCCCATTTCGGCACCGAGCCGGGGCTGCGCCTCGCGCGCAAGCACATCGCTTGGTATTCGCGCGGCCTCACCGGCTCGGCCGAATTCCGCGCCACCGTGATGCGCACCAATGACGTGCCGAACGTGCTCAGGCTGATCGACCGCTTCTACGATCCTCTGATTGAACGCGGCGTGGTGCGCCACCAGAGCCGCGACTCCGTGTTGGCCGAGGCAGCATGAAGACTGCAGTGACCCGAGCAGCCCTCAGCCTCATCGGTCGCCGCGAAATACAACGGCCGCCAGATAACGCTGCCTTGCTCTCAGCATTGCCGGTGCCTGTCGTGTTGCTGGATGCTGGGAACCGTTTCCGCTTCCTCAACCACGCGGCTGAGCAGTTCCTTGGCATTTCCGCCGCCCAGGCTGCCCGCCTACCGATCACCGACTTGTTGCCGCCCGACAGTCCCGTCTCCCTGATGATCGAGCACGTGCGCCGCCACGAAGTCACCGTCGCGGATTACGACATGACGATCGAAGGCCCGCGGATGCGCAAGCACGGGATCACGGTGCAGGCCACCCCGCTGACTGAAGAGCCCGGATCGGTCCTCCTCGCCTTCCAGGATGCGTCGGCCGCCCGCTCGCTCGACCGGCAACTCACTTTCCGCAGCGCGGCCCGCAGCGTGACCGGCATGGCGGCGATCCTGGCGCATGAAGTCAAGAACCCGCTCTCCGGCATTCGCGGCGCCGCGCAGTTGCTCGAATCGAGCGTCTCAGAGGCTGATCAGGAGCTCACTGTGCTGATCCGCGATGAGGCCGATCGCATCCGTGCCTTGGTGGAGCGTATGGAGGTCTTCGGCGACAAGCCGTTTGATCGCGGGGCGGTCAACATCCATCGCGTGCTGGAACATGTTCGCCGTCTCGCCCAGTCCGGATTCGCGGCCGCGATTCCTTTCCACGAGGCCTATGACCCCTCTCTGCCGGCCGTGCTCGGCAACCGCGATCAGCTCGTCCAGGTGATCCTCAACCTCGTCAAGAACGCTGCCGAGGCGCTGATCGACGGAGAAGTGGAGAGCCCCGAGATCACACTCATCACCGCCTATCAGCACGGTATGCGCCTTGCTATGCCCGGCTCCACCCGTCGCATGGAACTGCCCTTGGTGGTCACCGTGCGCGACAACGGGCCGGGCATTCCGGACGATATGCGGGCCAATCTATTTGATCCCTTCGTTACCTCACGCGCTTCGGGCAGCGGCCTCGGCTTGGCTCTGGTGGCCAAGATCATCAGTGATCATGGCGGTCTGATCGAGGTCGATAGCAGACCCGGACGAACCGAGTTCCGCCTGCATCTGCCGATATTCCCGGAAGAACCCTCCTGATTTCAGGCCCCGACATGACCCCTCCCACCGTCCTCGTCGCCGACGACGACCGCTCGATCCGCACTGTTTTGACCCAGGCGCTGGGCCGTTCCGGCTATCAAGTCCGCACCACCTCCAATGCCGCCACGCTTTGGCGATGGGTGGAGGACGGTGAGGGAGACCTAGTGATTACCGACGTGGTGATGCCGGACGAGAACGGGCTCGATTTGCTGCCCCGCATCCGCCGCGTGCGCCCGGATCTAAGGGTAATCGTGATGTCCGCCCAGTCGACGCTGATGACCGCGGTGAAGGCGGCCCAGCGCGGCGCCTTCGAGTATCTACCAAAGCCATTTGATCTCAAAGAATTACTGGCCGTTGTAGGTCGGGCTTTGGCCACGCCACTGCCCGAGGTGCAGGCAAGCGAACCCGCTGCGCGGGACAGCGACGAGCGTCTGCCCCTGATCGGTCGCAGCCCGGCCATGCAGGAGATTTATCGGACCATCGCAAGACTCACCACGGCGGATCTCACAGTGATGATCAACGGTGAAAGCGGGACCGGCAAGGAGTTGGTGGCCCGCGCCCTGCACGATTACGGCCGGCGCCGCACCGGACCGTTCGTGGCAATCAACATGGCAGCGATTCCACGCGAGCTGATCGAAAGCGAGTTGTTCGGCCATGAACGTGGCGCCTTCACTGGCGCCACAACTCGCAGCCCCGGCCGCTTCGAGCAGGCGGCCGGCGGCACGCTATTCCTGGATGAAATCGGCGACATGCCACCCGAAGCGCAGACGCGCCTGCTGCGTGTGCTGCAGGAGGGCGAGTTCACCACCGTGGGCGGCCGTACCCCGATTCGCGCTAATGTGCGCATTATCGCCGCCACCCACAGGGATCTGCGCGCCGCGATCCGCCAGGGACAGTTTCGCGAAGATTTGTTCTACCGACTTAACGTGGTACCAATCCGCCTGCCGCCGCTGCGCGAGCGGGCCGAGGATATTGGCGACCTCGCCCGCCACTTCCTCGACCGCGCTGCAGCCGACGGGCTCGCCGCCAAGACGCTGGATCGCCCGGCCGTCGAGGCGATGATGGCCTATCGCTGGCCTGGAAATGTCCGCGAGCTCGAGAACGTCATGCGCCGGCTCGCTGCATTGTGTCCGGACGAAGTGATCACGAGCGATGCCGTCCAGGCCGAACTCGATGTCACCGAGACCCACGAGTCCGCCCCAACTGCGGCGACAGCTCCGTCTGGCCCCGAACCACTCGCCCGCGCCATCGAGCGCCATATTCGCAGCTTCCTCGCCGCCCACCAGGACGGCATCGGCCCCACCGACATCTATGACCGGGTACTCGCAGAGGTGGAGCGCCCGCTCATCCTGATGACCCTCGCCGCCACCCGTGGTAACCAGATTAAGGCCGCCGCGATGCTTGGCCTCAACCGCAACACGCTGCGCAAGAAAATTCGCGATCTCGAGATTCCCGTGATGCGGGGGCTCTCCTGACCACCCGCTGCGTCGCTTGGCGTCGATGACGGCGCCCGTCGTGCGTCGGGGACTGCTCGGCCGCATCGCCGAGTTGCTGCTCGGCAAGATCGCCACCTTCGTCCTAGCCGGTTTCGCGCTGGTACTTGGCGTAATGTCCTTCGTGCTTCTTTCCAGCCGGCTTCCCGCGCCCAACCAGGTCATTGGGCTGGTGTTGGCGAACCTGATCTCGTTGCTGCTGCTCGGGGCCGTGCTCGCCGGGCGGCTGACCCGAATGTGGGTCGAGCGGCGCCGTGGTGCGGCTGGGGCGCGCCTGCATGTCCGCCTCGTGTTGTTGTTCAGCGGGGTAGCGCTTACGCCCACAATCCTGGTTGCGGTATTTTCGGCCGGTATTTTCCAGCTCGGCATCCAGCAGTGGTTTGCCGAACCCGTGCGGGTCGCGCTGCAGGAGAGCCTCAACGTCAGTCGGGGCTACTTCGAGGAACACCGCAACAATATCCGTGCCGATGCCTTGGCGATGGCCGCAGACCTTTCACGCGCGGCGCGCATCTATACCTCCAACCCCCAAGGGTTCGCTGATGTGCTGACCGAGCAGACCGCGCTGCGTGGTCTGACTGAATCGGTGCTGTTCGAGCCGGAGACAGGCCAAATTCTGGGCTCGGCCGGCGCTCTCACCTCCGCTGCCATGCCGGCGCCGCCACAATGGGCCATCGCGCTCGCCCGCAGTGGCGAAGTCGCGGTGCTCGCCACCGAGGATGCTGACCAGGTTCGCGCGGTTGTCCTACTCGACCTCACGCCGGCGCTGATGCTCCAGGTCAGCCGCCCCGTGGATGTCCGCATTCTCAATTACATGCGTAGCGCCGAGGCATCCGTCGAGCAGTACCGCAGGCTTGACGAAAACCGCTCCGGCCTGCAGCTCTCCTTCGCCCTGATGTTCGCTCTTGTGGCGCTACTGGTCCTCGCCGCCGCCATCTTGATTGGCCTCGTCATGGCGAACTCCATCGCCGGTCCGGTCGGGGGCCTAATTCTCGCCGCCGAGCGAGTCCGCGCTGGCGATCTCGCTGCCCGCGTACCGGAATGGGAGGGCGGCGACGAAATCGTCGGACTCGCCCGCGCCTTCAACCGCATGACCGGCCAGCTCGCCGCCCAGCGCGGTGAACTGCTGAGCGCCTATGGGCAGCTCGACGAGCGCCGCCGCTTTACCGAGGCGGTGTTGTCCGGTGTGTCCGCCGGTGTGATCGGCCTAGACGGCACCGGTGCTGTGGAGTTGCCGAACCGCGCGGCAAACGACCTGCTCGGGCGTGACCTCATGGCCGATCTTGGACGGGACCTCGCCGAGGTCGTGCCGGAGTTCGCACCATTGCTGGCCGAGGCCCGCGCTGGCGTGGCCGAGAGCACGGGTGGTGACAGCCGCCCACGCACCGCAGAATTGCGTATCGGCCCGCAAACCGCGCCGCGAACCCTGCTGGTGCGGATCGCCGCCGAGCCGGGCAGCACGCGAAACGCCGGGTTTGTCGCCACTTTCGATGACATTACCGAGCTGCAATCCGCTCAGCGCAAGGCTGCATGGGCCGACGTCGCGCGCCGCATTGCTCACGAGATCAAGAATCCGCTGACACCGATCCAGCTTTCAGCTGAGCGTCTCAAGCGCCGCTTTACCCGCGAAATCACGTCCGACCCCGAGACTTTCAGCCAGCTCGCTGACACCATCGTCCGCCATGTCGGCGATATCGGACGGATGGTGGATGAGTTCTCCTCCTTCGCGCGGATGCCGCAGCCGGTTATGCAGACCGAGGATATAGGCCGTGTTCTGCGCGAATCGATGATCCTCCAGCGTAACGCCCACCCCGAGATCACCTTTACGACTCGCCTGCCCGACCGCGGCCCCTCCGCTAAATGCGATCGGCGGCTGCTCGGCCAGGCCATGACCAACCTTCTGCAAAACGCCGCGGACGCGATCGCCATGCGCCTGGGGGCCGGCGGGCGGATCGAGGTCAGCATTTCCGAATCGGGTTCCGTCATCATCATCACCGTGGCCGATGACGGACTCGGACTGCCGGCGCAGGATCGTGACCGACTCACCGAGCCCTATGTGACGCATAAGCCGAAGGGAACCGGACTTGGCCTGGCCATCGTCAAGAAGATCATGGAGGACCACGGCGGCAGCGTCGGGCTCACCGAGCGCGCGCCGACGCAGGACTGGCCCGGCGGCGGTGCGGTCGCCTCGCTCACCATGCCGGCCGGCGGGCGCTGACCATGGCGCATGACATCCTGATTGTCGACGACGAGCCCGATATCCGCATGCTGGTCGCCGGAATTCTCGAGGACGAAGGGTATGAAACCCGCCAGGCCGGGGACGCCGACTCCGCGATCGCCGCCTTCCGCGTCCGCCGCCCCTCGCTGGTCATCGAGGATGTCTGGCTGCAAGGCAGTTCCATGGACGGGCTCGGGGTACTCGAGACCATCCATCGCGAAGACCCCACGGTACCGGTGGTGATGATCTCCGGCCATGGGACGATCGAGATGGCGGTCAGCGCGATCCAACTCGGCGCCTATGATTTCCTGGAAAAGCCGTTCCAGTCCGATCGCCTGCTGCTGGTCATCCGCCGCGCTCTGG
>CAIYPH010000564.1 GCA_903928045.1 uncultured Rhodospirillales bacterium | reverse complement strand
GTCCATATCGGCGCGCAGGCCGACGGAGCGGTTGGACTGCCCCTTGGAGATGGTGGCGACGACGCCGGTGCCACCGACGCCGGCGACGAAGGGGATGCCGAGCTCGGTCAGCTTCGCGCAGACGAAGGCGGCGGTGCCGGTCTCCTTGAGCGAGAGTTCGGGATTGGCGTGGAGGTGCCGGCGCCACCCGGCAAGTGTTTCAGCGAGGGTCTTATCCATGCGCCGAGCATCCCACTCCCTGGCGGGAATTGCCAGGGGGGGGATCGGCGGGGGTCAGGCGGTGGCGATGCGGGCCAGGGCGGCTTCGAGGCGGGCGATTTCGGACCGCATGCCGGCGAGGCGTTCGCGGTTTTCCTCGACGATTTCTTCCGGGGCGCGGGCGATAAAGTCTTCGTTTGCCAGTTTCTTCGCGGTTTTGTCGGCTTCGCTGGCGATTTTGGTGCGCTCTTTTTGCAGGCGGGTGCGCTCGGCCGCGAGGTCGATGAGGCCGGCAAGCGGGAGGACGATGGTGGCCTCGTCGATGACGGCCTGAGCGGAGCCTTGCGGGATGTCGCCGTCGAGCGCGCCGAAGCTACTGGCGCGGGCCATGCGGCCGATGGCCTCAATCCAGCGGTTGCCGCGGGCGATGGTGGCGGGGGTGGCGTCCTTCAGGAGGATGGCGCCGAGTTGCGACGGGGGCACGTTCATCTCGGCGCGGACGGTGCGGACTTCGGAGATCAGGCGGACCACCCAGTCGAGCTCGGCGCGGGCGTCGGCGGCGCCGGGGATGTCGGCGGGTTCCGGCCAGGCGGTTGCAATGAGGGTGTTGCGGGGGCCGTAGCCAAAGCGGTCCCATAGTTCCTCGGTGACGTAGGGCATGGCGGGATGGAGCAGGCGGAGGATGCGGCCGAGCACAAAGGCGGCGGTGCGCTTGACCTCGGTGGCTTCGGGGCCGGCGCTGGCGAGGGCGGGCTTGGCGAATTCGAGGAACCAGTCGCAGAACAGGTTCCAGGTGAAGCGGTAGCAGGCGCCGGCATAGTCGTTGAAGCGGTAGGCTTCCAGCGCGACGCCGGCCTCGGCGATGGTGTCGTTGAGGGCGGCGAGGATCCAGCGGGTGAGCGGCAGGGTCGCCTGGTCCGGGGTGAAATCGGGGTCCGGCGCGATGGCGTTCATTTCGCAGAAGCGCGACGCGTTCCACAGCTTGGTGACGAAGCTGCGGTAGGATTCGACGCGGGCGGCGCCGAGCTTCACGTCCCGGCCGGGGCCGGTGAGGGCGCAGATGGTGAAGCGGAGGGCATCGGCGCCGTAGCGGTCGATGAGGTCCAGAGGGTCGATCACGTTGCCCTTGGATTTGCTCATCTTCTGGCCCTTTTCGTCGCGGACCAGGCCGTGGATGTGCACTTCCTTGAAGGGCACATCGCCCATGAAGTGGATGCCCATCATCATCATCCGGGCGACCCAGAAGAAGATGATGTCGAAGCCGGTGACCAGGACGTCGCCGGGGTAGTAGCGTGCGAGCTCCTTGGTCTGCTCGGGCCAGCCCAGCGTGGAGAAGGGCCAGAGGGCGGAGGAGAACCAGGTGTCGAGCACGTCGTCATCGCGGGTGATGGCGGTCTCGGTGCCGTAATGTGCGGTGGCGGCGGCCTGGGCCTCCTCCTCGGTCTTCTCGACGAAGACGTGGCCATCGGGGCCATACCAGGCGGGGATGCGGTGGCCCCACCAAAGCTGGCGGGAGATGCACCAGGGCTGGATGTCACGCATCCAGGCGAAGAAGGTGTTCTCCCATTGCTGGGGCACGAATTTGGTGCGGCCCTCTTCGACGGCCTTGATGGCGGGCTGGGCGAGTTCATGGGCGTTGGCGTACCACTGCACCGTCAGCAGCGGCTCGATCGGCACGCCCGAGCGGTCGCCGTGGGGAACCTGATGGGTGTGGGGCTCGATCTTGTCGAGGCGGCCGAGGCGTTCCAGTTCGGCGACGATGGCTTTGCGGGCCATGCCGCGATCGAGGCCCTCGAGGGTGCGGAGGAAGGCGGTTTCGGCGAGGCCGGGGATGTCGGTGATGGCGTCCTCGATCTCGGCGAGGATCACCTTGGCCTCGCGATCGAGCACCGAGGGCATCGGCAGGCTGTGCCGCTTGCCGACCGCGAAATCGTTGAAGTCATGCGCCGGGGTGATCTTCACCGCGCCGGTGCCCTTCTCGGGATCGGAGTATTCGTCGGCGACGATGGGGATGCGGCGGCCGACGATGGGGAGGATGGCGAATTTGCCGACGAGGCCCTTGTAGCGCTCATCCTCGGGGTGCACGGCCACCGCGGTGTCGCCGAGCATGGTCTCGGGGCGGGTGGTGGCGACTATGATATAGTCAGGGACAGTCCCCTTTAAATTAGCTTGGCTTAGCTCTGACGGGGACAGTCCCTTTTTGAGTGGATATCTTAAATAATATAAATTTCC
>CAIYPH010000563.1 GCA_903928045.1 uncultured Rhodospirillales bacterium | reverse complement strand
TTCTTGCGCAGCCAGTCGATCGCCTCTTCCATCACGCCGTCGTTCTCGACGAGCGCCTTCTTGCAGTCGGAGATGCCGGCGCCGGTCCGCTCGCGCAGATCCTTCACCATGGCGGGAGTAATATCAGCCATCAGATTGTCTCCTCGATCAGTCCGCAGCGCCCGCCGGGGCCTCGGCCTCGGGCAGGAGTTCCGGCGGCAATTCCTCGGCGGCGCCGATGTCACGGCCGGAGGCCATCATCTCGGCGCTGATGCCGTCGAGCACGGCGCCGGCGATGAGGTCGCAATACATGGTGATGGCGCGGATCGCGTCATCATTGCCGGGGATCGGATAGGTCACGCCGGCGGGGTCGGAGTTGCTGTCGAGCACCGCGATGACGGGGATGCCGAGCTTCACGGCTTCCTCGACGGCGAGCTTCTCCTTGTTGGTGTCGATGATGAACAGGATGTCCGGCAGGCCGCCCATGTCCTTGATGCCGCCCAGCGCGCGCTCGAGCTTCTCGCGGTCACGCGTGATGTCGAGCACTTCCTTCTTTGTCAGGCCCGAAACCTCACCGCCCAGCATCTCGTCGATCTGACGCAGGCGCTTGATCGAGCCGGTGATGGTGCGCCAGTTGGTCAGCATGCCGCCGAGCCAGCGATGGTTCACGTAATACTGGCCGCAGCGCTTGGCCGACTCAGCGACATAATCGGCGGCAGCCCGCTTGGTGCCGACGAACAGAACGCGCCCGCCGGCCGCGGTCACATCGCGCACCGCACGCAGCGCACGGTCGAGCATCGGCACGGTCTGCTGCAGGTCGATGATATGGACCTGGTTGCGCACGCCGAAGAGATACGGCGCCATGCGCGGATTCCAGCGGCGGGTATGGTGACCAAAGTGAACGCCGGCCTCGAGCAGCTGACGCATCGTGAAATCGGGCATCGCCATAAGCGTGCTCCTTTCCTGTATCCGGTTGAACCTCCGCGGAGCCTGCGCCTCTCGGCACCGGATTCAGGCCTCATATAAGGCCGGAAAGTCGCTCCGCGTGTGAATTACCGGCGACACAATGCCCCCGGCGGCCGCGCATATGCCCCAATCCACCCGTCGAGGCAAGCCCCGCGTCGGGGAGGAGCTAAGAAGGCAGGGGGCGTTGCGGCCTCACCGCCCAACCGCGAAGCTCGCCAAGACGGCGCCGAACTGGGTGTCGAATTCGGGTTCGAAGCTTCCCATGTGGCCGGTCGGCAGGGCGGGGCGGTCGATGTGGAGGAAGGTGAGTCCGGCACGCCCAGCCGCGTCGCGGGCCATTTTTCCGCGTTCGGCGGGGGCGAGGTCGAAGGGGTCATCGTTGAACTGGGCGAGAGCAAACCGCATCGGCCCGCGTGCGGCGTCGAGCCTTGCCGCGTAGTCCGCCAGCGCCTGGGCCCGGCGCTCCGGCCGTGTACCATGGGCGGCCGGCGAGAGCAGGATCACCGCCTCCACCAGGTCCGGCCGGGCCAGCGCGGCCATGCCAATGAAGGCCCCGCGGGAGAACCCGGCGACGATAACACGGCGATAACCGGCGGCGTGCAGATCAGCGAGGCGGGCGATCAGCCGCGCCTCCCCCTCGGCGAGCGGGTCCCGTCCGGGAACCCGGTTGAACCGCCAGACATCCCAGCCCAAGGCGGGGAAGCGGCCGAGCCAGTCGGGCGCGGGTTGGCCATCGGGATACTCGGGCGTCTCGAACTGGCCGGGGCTTACCCCCCCGTGCAACCAGACAACCGCCCCCAGCGCCTGGGCGGGGCCTCGCCCGGGATACGTCGAAGATGGCCGAAACAAAGGATCGGCCGCCGGACCGGCGCACCCGGCGAGCAGCAACAGGGCGGCAATCAGCCGAAACATGCCGCCATCAGCAGCGCAAAGGCCCGCGCGCGGTGACTGGTCGCGGCTTTGCGCGCCGGCGGGATTTCGCCGTACGTGCCGGTCTCGCCATCGGCGAGGAACATCGGGTCATAGCCAAACCCCGTGCTCCCCCGCGGCGGCCAGACGCACTGGCCATCCACCCGCCCCTCGAACACCTCCGTGTGTCCATCCGGCCAGGCAAGACACAGCGCCGAGACGAACCACGCCCGGCGATCGGGGCTCGCCCCCATCTCGGCATTCACCCGCGCCATCGCGGCGGCGAAATCCTTCCCCGGCCCGGCCCATCGGGCCGATAACACGCCCGGCGCCCCCCCAAGGGCGGCGACGCAGAATCCGCTGTCATCGGCCAGCGCCGGCAGACCAGCAGCAGTGGCGCTGGCCAGTGCCTTGATCCGCGCATTCCCCGCGAAATCCGGCGCCGGCTCCTCGGGCTCCGGCAGCCCAAGCTCGCCAGCCGAAACCACGTCGATCCCATGCGGCGCCACCAGCGCGCGGATTTCCACCAGCTTGCCGGGGTTATGGCTGGCCAGCACCAGCCGGCTGCCGGGTTCGAGCCGTCGTGCCATCAGGCGGCCGCCACCGCTTCCCGCTGCATCTCGAACAGGCGCGCGGTGCCGAGCTTGGCGAGCCCCATCAGCTCCATGAACTGCGTCTCCGAGAACGCCGACTTCTCGGCCGTCCCCTGAATCTCCACGATCCCGCCGCCATCGGTCAGCACGAAATTGGCGTCCGCCTCCGCCCCGCTATCCTCGGCATAATCGAGATCGAGCACCGCCGCCCCATCCACCAGCCCGCAGGACACCGCCGCGACCTGCCCGATCAGCGGGATCGTCTTGATCACGTTCATCTTCACCAGATGCTTGAACGCGAGATTGAGCGCCACCCAGGCGCCGGTGATCGAAGCACAGCGCGTGCCGCCATCGGCGTTCAGCACGTCGCAATCGAGCGTGATCGACATCTCGCCCATCGCCGCCCGATCCACCACCGCGCGCAGCGAGCGGCCGATCAGGCGCTGGATTTCCTGCGTCCGGCCGGATTGCTTGCCCCGCGCCGCCTCGCGATCGCCGCGGGTATGGGTGGCCCGCGGCAACATGCCATACTCGGCCGTCACCCAGCCCAGCCCCTGGCCGCGTAGGAACGGCGGCACCCGCGCCTCGACGGAGGCGGCGCACAGCACCTCGGTGCCGCCCATGCGGATCAGGCAGGAGCCCTCGGCATGGTGCGAGAAGCCGGTGGTGAAGGAGACATCGCGCAACGCATCGGCGGCGCGTCCGGAAGGACGGGTCATACTGGGTTTCCCATTTGAGTCCCCCGCCCTATGACCGTGGGCGCGCGATGGCGCAAGAGACGAAGGAGATTTGCCATGTCTGACATCACCATCGGCGTCATCGGCGCGGGCATCATGGGCGAACGGATGCTCCGTGCCGCCATCGACCCCGCGCAGACCTCCGTCCGCGTGGGCCCGGTGTGGGACCCCTCGGAAGCCGCCCGCGCCCGCATCGCCGCCGCCCTCCCCGTCGCAATCGCCGACTCCGCCGAAGCCCTGATCGCGGCGTCCGACTGCGTCTACATCGCCTCCCCGCCGGCCTCCCATCTCGCCCACGCCAGCGCGGCGCTGGCGGCGGGCAAGGCTATTTTCTGCGAGAAACCGCTGGCGACCGATCTGGCCGCCGCCACCGCCTTCGCCGCCACCGCCAAGGGCGCCCGGGCGGCGGTGAATTTCCCGATGGCGACCTCCTTCTCCGCCGAGCGCATCGCCGCCTGGCTCGCTGAAGGCGCCATCGGCACCCCGCACTCCCTTGCCATCGAGGTCGCCTTCCGCGTCTGGCCGCGCCCCTGGCAGCACGGCGCCTCCTCCTGGCTCGACGGGCGGGCCGAGGGCGGCTTCACCCGCGAGGTGGTCTCCCACTTCCTCTTCCTCACCCGCCGCCTCGCCGGCCCGCTCAGCTTGCTGGAATCAACCGTGAGCTTCCCCGAGGACGGCCGCAGCGAACGCGCCATCACCGCCCGCCTCTCCGCCGGCGCCATCGAGGCCACCCTCACCGGCGGCGTCGGCACCACCGAGAAGGATGACCACAACCTCTGGACCCTCACCGGCGCCCCGATCGAAGGCAAGGGGGGCGCCATCCGCCTGCGCGACTGGGCGATCGCCGAGCGATTGGTGGACGGGGTCTGGACGCCCGACACCAATGCCATGCCCAACGAACGCGCCCGCCCGCTGGTCCTGCAACGCCAGTTGGCTGCCGTGGCGGCGATGACGCGGGGCGAGCCCCACCCCCTCGCCACCATCGCCGAGGCCTTCGACGTGCAGCGCGTCGTCGAGGCGATCCTCTCCCCGTAGCCTATTTCGGCGGCGGCGCGGCGGCCTTCAGCAACCCGCTGAGCAGCCCCACCACATCCGGCGGCAGGCCGACGATGGTGCTCGGCAGCTTGCCATCCGTATGCTCGCCGAAGGAACGCAGCGCCTGGGCGGCGGCGAGCTTCTGTATGGTATCGGCGTAGGGCGCCAAAGCCGTGGCGATCGCCTGGTCCTGGGCGGCGATGTAGCGGCGATTGACGGCCTCCTGCACCTCCTTGTCGAAGGCAAAGCTATCCGCCCAGCCCAGGAAATCGAGCGTGATGCCGACGCTCGAAAAATACGCCTCAGCCGATTTGCGCACCGTCTCGATGATCACATTGGCCTCGGCATTGGCCTGGTCGAATGGCCGCGAAGTGATTTCGGCGCATACCAGCGTCTGCACCTTCTTGCGGCCGACGTCGTCCATCACCTCGGCGAGCTTCCGGCTATAGTAGACCGAGTTGAAGATCACGCGGGGATCACTGCGATCCCCCGCCGCCGGCAGGGTGCCGAAGCGGTAGAGATACTTCGCCGCCGCCGCCTCCGGCACCGACACGCCGACCGATATGCCGACCGTCACGTTCAGCCCTTCACGGGTCTGGCAGGGGAAACCCTCCTTGCGCCGCGACGTCCCGCGGTCGATCGCATCCACCCACTCGCGGCTATAGGGGGTGCGATCGACAATGATCAGCCGTCCCGCCGGCACGTAGAAATCGAAGAAACTGCCGGAGCCCGACAATTTGGTGTGCGGCACGATGAAGCGCTTCAGCGGCACCTTGTTGGCGTTGAGGTAGGCCTCCGACTCGAACTGCGCCTGGTTGTCCCGATTGGCGCCGACATCGGGGATCCAGAAGGCGCTCTCATTGGGCAGGATCGTGTAGGCCTCGGTGAAATCGGACTTGTCGTAGTAGGCGTTGGCCGGGTTGGCGACGACCAGCCCAAGAAACAGCGCCAGCAAGCTCCGGCGCAGCGGGCCGCCCCAGATGCCGGCGAGCACCAGCAACAACACCACGAAGGGCACGCCGAGCTGGCCGAACACCCCCATGCGGAAATAGGCGGTGACGAACCCGGCATCGCTGTTGTCGAACTGCGCCCCGGCGGCCTGGCCGGTCAGCAGTGTGGCGGTGGGGCTGAGGGCGAAGTTGATGCCCCCGTAGGTGGCAAGGGCCAAAACCGTCCAGATCAAACGTCCACGCATGGCGTCCTCTATGTGCTGGGCGCCGCCGATTTCGGCCCGCCCGGGAACAGCGTATATTCGTTGTGTTAAGGCGACGTCGCGACAAGCGCCACCCTCCTGCGGAATTCGCTTCTCAGCCATGGCGATTCGCTGGCACACTAGGGGCATGGACCATCCGCCGCTCCCTCCCCAGGGCGGGCGTCCAATTCTGACGCCCCGCCTTCCCACCGCCCCCCGGCTTCCCACCGCGCTCGACCAACGGGCCTCGGCCGTGCTGCGCGAAATCGTCGAGCAGTACGTCGAGAACGGCGAGCCGGTCGGCAGCCGTACCCTGGCGCGCCGCCTGCCCCTCAACCTCTCGCCGGCCACCATCCGCAACGTCATGGCCGACCTCACCGACGCCGGGCTGCTGTTCGCGCCACACACCTCGGCCGGAAGGCTGCCAACCGAGCTTGGTCTGCGCCTGTTCGTCGATGGGCTTCTGCAATTCGGCGAACTCACCGAGGACGAGCGCGAGGCCATCACCGCCAAGCTCGCCCTCGCCGGGCGCAGCATGGAAGAGACGCTCACCGAAGCCTCCTCCATGCTCTCCGGCCTCTCCGCCGCCGCCGGGCTCGTCCTGGCGCCGAAATCCGAAGGGCCGCTCAAGCACATCGAATTCGTCCCCCTCGGCCCCGGCCGCGCTTTGGTGGTGCTGGTCAACGCCGAGGGCCAGGTGGAAAACCGGGTCATCGAGACGCCGCCGGGCATGCCCCCCTCCGCCCTGCAACAGGCCGGCAACTACCTCAACAACCGCCTCGCCGGCCGCGGGCTCGCCGAACTGCGCACCATCGTCACCACCGAGATCACCGAGAACCGCACCCAGCTCGACAGCCTGTCGGCCCTGGTCGTCGAGGCCGGCCTCGCCACCTGGTCCTCCGAAGGGCGCGGCGGCTCCCTGATCGTGCGCGGCCAAGGCAAGCTGCTGGCCGATATCACCCAGATTGAGCGCCTCGCCGCCATCCAGATGCTGTTCGATCGGCTGGAAACCCAGGAGACCATGCTCCGCCTGCTCGAACTCGCCGAGGGCTCGGAGGGGGTGCGCATCTATATAGGTGCCGAAAGCGGCCTGTTCGGCACCTCCGGCGTCTCCATGGTGGTCGCCCCCGCCCGCAACGCGGCCAACCGCATCGTCGGCGCCATCGGCGTGATCGGGCCAACCCGGATCAATTACGGGCGGATCATCCCGGTGGTGGA
>CAIYPH010000562.1 GCA_903928045.1 uncultured Rhodospirillales bacterium | reverse complement strand
CGACGCCACCGACCTCGCGCACCTCATCCGCACCGGCCGCGCCTCCGCCCGCGAGGCCACTCAATCCGTGCTCGCCCGCATGGACGCCATCAACCCCAAGCTCAACGCCATCGTCCGCCGCTTCGATGCCGAGGCCCTCACCACCGCCGACGCGCTGGACGCCGCCCGCGCCCGCGGCGAGGCGCTCGGGCCCCTGCATGGCGTCCCCGTCACCACCAAAATCAACACCGACCAGAAAGGCCACCCCACCGACCAGGGCGTGGTGGGGATGAAGGATTTCATCGCCACCGAGGACGCCCCCGTGGTGGCCAATCTGCGCAAGGCCGGCGCCGTCATCGTCGGCCGCTCCAACGCCCCCGCCTTCTCCATGCGCGCCTTCTCCGACAACGCGCTGCACGGCAAGACGCTCAACCCGCGCGACAAGGGCGTCTCCCCCGGCGGCTCCTCCGGCGGCGCCGGCGCGGCGACGGCGGCCGGCTTCGGCCCCATCCATCACGGCAATGACATCGGCGGCTCCGTCCGCATCCCCGCCTATTGCAACGGCGTTGTCGGCCTGCGCGTCGGCCATGGCCGCATCCCCGCCTTTTCGCCGATGGCCACCGCCGGCCGCGCCATCGGCGGCCAGCTCATGTCCACCCAGGGCCCCCACACCCGCACCGTGCGCGACGCCCGCCTGGCCCTCGAAGTCATGGCCAAGGGTGACCCGCGTGACACCAGATGGGCCGACGCCCCGCTGATCGGTCCGCCCCCGAAGCGCCCCATCCGCGTCGCCCTGGTCCCCGAAATGCCCGGCGGCTACACCCACCCCGCCCAGGCCGCCGCCGTCCGCCAGGCCGGCAAGTATCTCGAGGCCGCCGGCTACGTCGTCGAGGAAGCCCTGCCGCCGGACATCGAGCAGATTCCCGACATGTGGAACATCATCGGCTCCAACGATGTCTTCCGCCAACTCGGCCCCAACATGGAGAAATACGGCGACGAAGGCGGCATCACCTCCATGCGCCTGTGGCTGGAACTCTGCCCCCCCAGCAATGACCCCACGATCGTCCTCGATACCCTCGCCGCGCGGGACTACCTGCTCTACCGCTGGCAATGCTTCTTCCAGGACACCCCCCTGGTCATCATGCCCACCCTCGGCCACCTGCCGCCCCCGCAGGACCAGGACCTCACGCTCGAAGGCCAGCGCCTGATGCTCGACTCCATCCGGGTCAGCTTCGTCGCCCCCTTGCTCGGCCTCCCCGGCCTCGCCGTCCCCGTGGGATCGCACGGGCCGCTGCGCACCGGCGTGCAAATCCTCGCCGGCCGCTTCCGCGAAGACCTCACGCTCGACGCCGGCGAAATCATCGAAGCCGCCGAAGGCATCGTCGCCCCAATCGACCCGATGTGGTGATCCGTAGGGTGCGGTGCCAACGGCACCGCACCACCGGCCCTCCCCCCTACCTCCGCTCACCGATCCAATCGCGGTCCCCGCTTCCCGCCCAATCCGGCGGATACATCCCCATCGCCACGCACCGCCGGAACGTCGAATACGGCCAATCGCCGGGGTGCCGCACCAGCCCATGCCTCACCGGGTTGAAATGCACATAATCCATGTGCGCCCCGAAATCCGTCTCGTCGCGTATGCAGTGCTCCCAGAACCGTCGCTGCCAAATACCCCGCTCCCCCCGCCGCGCCCGCGACGCCGTCGTTGCCGTCCCACCCGGCACCAGCCGCGAGAAGGATGCCTTGATCATCCCCCACCGGGTCGCGAAATCGGCATCCCCCTGCGGCAAGGTCCAGATGCAATGCATGTGCTCCGGCAGCACGACCCAGGCATCGATCTGAAACGGTGCCCGGGCCTTCTCCCGTCGCACAGCCTCCCGCAACGCCCCAATATGCTGAACCAGCAACTCCTCTCTCCGGTCCCGCAGGTTCACGGTAAAGAAATACGTCCCCCCCTGGACCCACACCCGCCGATAATCAGCCATCCCCTCGCCCCCTAACACAAACCCCGTAGGGTGTGGTGCCAAAGG
>CAIYPH010000561.1 GCA_903928045.1 uncultured Rhodospirillales bacterium | reverse complement strand
GCCGCGCGCGGGCCGGGTTGCAGGACCCGAACCGCCCGATCGGCAGCTTCCTCTTCCTCGGCCCGACCGGCGTCGGCAAAACGGAGCTCACCAAGGCGCTGGCCGCGTTCCTGTTCGATGACGACCGCGCGATGATCCGGATCGACATGAGCGAGTTCATGGAGAAACACGCCGTCTCCCGCCTGATCGGCGCCCCCCCGGGCTATGTCGGCTACGACGAGGGCGGCGTGCTCACCGAGGCGGTGCGCCGGCGCCCCTACCAGGTGATCCTGTTCGATGAGGTGGAGAAGGCGCACGAGGACGTGTTCAACGTGCTGCTCCAGGTGCTCGATGACGGGCGGCTGACCGACGGGCAGGGCCGCACGGTGGACTTCCGCAACACCATCATCGTGCTCACCTCCAACCTCGGCAGCGACATCCTGGCCGCCCAGCCCGATGGGGCGGACCTCGCGCTCGCCTACAAGGACGCGATGGCCGTGGTGCGCGGGCATTTCCGGCCCGAGTTCCTCAACCGGCTGGATGAGATCGTGCTGTTCCGCCGCCTGCAGCGCAGCGATATGGCCAGCATCGTCGATATCCAGCTGGCCCGGCTGCGCTCTCTCCTGGCGGACCGCAAGCTCGCGATCTCGCTCGATCGCGCCGCGATCGATTGGCTGGCCAATGAAGGCTACGACCCGGTCTACGGCGCGCGGCCGTTGAAGCGGGTAATCCAGCGCAGCCTGCAAAACCCGCTTGCCGGGCTCATACTCGAAGGCGAGATCCACGAGGGCGAGACGGTTCAGGTGTCGGTCGGTCTCGATGGGCTGACACTGAACGGACGGATGGCAGAAGCCGCCTGACGCGGCTTAGCGCCCTGGCGCCGGCGGTTCGCTGGCGCCAGGGCCAAGTGCGCGCGTCATCAACACGGAATCGAGCCAACGATCGAACTTCCAGCCGATCGCCGGCAGCATCCCGGCATGGGTGAAGCCGCAGGCGCGATGCAGGTTGATGCTGGCGTGGTTGGCGCTATCGCCGATCACCGCCACCATCAGCCGGAAGCCAAGCGCTTCGCAGCGCGCCATCAGCACCGGCAGCAGCGCTTTTCCGATGCCGTTTCCCTGTTGACCGGGGGCGACGTAGACCGAGTTTTCCACGGTGAAGCGGTATCCCGGACGGGCGCGATAAGTGCTGGCATAGGCATAACCCACTGGAACTCCATCGAATTCTGCAACCAGATAGGGGAATCCGCCAGCCAGCACAGCATCGCGCCGGGCCGCGAACTCCTCGGTGGTCGGTGGGACGAGCTCGAAGCTCGCTGTGCCCGTCCGCACCGCGTGCTGGTAGATCGCGGCGATGGCGGGGATATCGGAGACTTGGCAGTCACGGACTATGATGTTCATGAAAGCATCTTTCCCCGCATGGGCCGCACAGGCAAGGGGAAGGGCGGTAGAAAGCGGGCATCCCCTTTAGTCATGCAAATGACGCATGGCTTCGCTGTTCATTCCCGCAGGATCGGATTTCACCTCCTTTGGGGTGCCTCTGAGGAGAATAGACAATGATTTATCAATGGATTAGATCATCTGCGTCGCGTTCTGACGGCTCAAAACATCGTCGTTGACACCACCCGGCCCGGCGCCTAGAAACCGGCCTCCCGAGACGGGGCGCCTACTTTGCTCCGCCGCTTCGGTTTGTTCTTTCACAATTTCATATGGTCTGGAAGGGATACGTTGGCTGCGTTCTGAGGTCGTGTTTTGAAGCACGGCGTTTATGGGTATCTGGTGATTGGGTTTTT
>CAIYPH010000560.1 GCA_903928045.1 uncultured Rhodospirillales bacterium | reverse complement strand
GTTCGAGCTTTTTGTTCGTGGTCAGCCAGGACGCCCCATGTCGCCGCCGTCCGTCTCGCGAGCAGTCGGCGTCACGCAACCGAGAGGAAACATACCTTGCACGGCCCGGCGCTGCTACCCTCCCGCCGGCCGGGCGGCGTGGGCTGCCTCGCCGCTTTTTCTTATGAGAAGCGGTGCATGCTGCGTTTTCTAGGGATCAACCGCGGCCGCGCAGGCATCGGTGGGCTCGGCGGCGGTTTTGCCGACATAGGGGAAGATCTTGAGCACGGCCGAGCCGATGCGGCAGGGGGCGGCGGCGAGGCCGCAGCCGGAGAGGGCGAGGCAGAGCAGGAGCAGGCATCTCATCGTGCGTCGGCCTCCTCGCGCCGCATTTCGAGTTCGAGCCAGCGTTCTTCCTGCGCCGCGAGCTCGGCCTCGGCGGCTTCGAGGGCGGCGGTGCCGCGGGCGAAGAGCTTGGGGTCACGGGTGTAGAGATCGGGGTCGGCGAGGGCGGCGCGGAGTTTGGCGATGGTCGACTCGGTTTTGGCGATTTGCGCCGGCAGGGTGTCGAGCGCGTGCTTGTCCTTGAAGGACATTTTGCGCGTGGCGGCCGGTGGGGGAGGGGGCGCGGCCGGGGGGCGTGGCTTGGGGGGGGATGCGCCGGGGCGGGCGAGGCCGGCGGTGGGGGGGCCTTGCTGGGCCAGCATGTCGGAGTAGCCGCCGGCGTATTCGACCCAGCGGCCGTCGCCCTCGGAGACGATGACGGAGGTGCAGACGCGATCGAGGAAGTCGCGGTCATGGCTGACCAGGAGGACGGTGCCGGGGTAGTCGCCGAGCATTTCCTGCAGGAGTTCGAGGGTTTCGAGGTCGAGGTCGTTGGTGGGTTCGTCGAGCACCAGGAGGTTGCTGGGTTTGGTGAGGGCGACGGCCAAGGTGAGGCGGCCGCGCTCGCCGCCGGAGAGCACTCCGACGGGGGTGCGCGCCTGTTCGGGAGCGAAGAGGAAGTCCTTCATGTAGCCGATGACGTGGCGGGACTGGCCGTTGACGACGACGCTGTCGGAGCGGCCGCCGGTGAGGGTGTCCGACAGGGTCGCCGTGGGGTCGAGGCTTTCGCGGCGCTGGTCGAGCGTCACCATGTCGAGCGACGCGCCGAGGCGGATTTCGCCGGTGTCTGGCTGGAGCGTACCGGTGAGCAGCGAGAGGAGGGTGGTTTTGCCGGCGCCGTTGGGGCCGACGATGCCGACGCGATCGCCGCGCATGATGCGGGTGGTGAGGTGGCTGACGATGGGGCGGCCGGCGAAGGCGATGCTGACATCCTCCGCGACGGCGACGAGTTTGCCCGAGATGTCGCCCTCGGTGGTGGCGAGCTTGAGGCTGGAGGTGCTGGCGCGGTTCTGGCGCTTCTGTTCGCGCAGCGCGTGGAGGCCCGCGAGGCGCTTGACGTTGCGCTTGCGCCGGGCGGTGACGCCGTAGCGCAGCCAGTCCTCCTCCATGACGAGTTTGCGGGAGAGTTTCTGGCGGTCCTGCGCTTCCTTTTCGAGGACTTCGTCGCGCCAGGTGTCGAAATGGGCGAATCCGCGATCGAGTCGGCGGGCGGCGCCGTTGTCGAGCCAGACGATGCTGCGGGAAATGGCTTCGAGGAGGCGGCGATCGTGGCTGATGATGACGATGGCGGCACGGAGGCTGGCGAGTTCCTGCTCGAGCCAGGCGATGGCGGGGAGATCGAGGTGGTTGGTGGGTTCGTCGAGCAGGAGGATATCGGGCTGGGGGGCGAGGGTACGGGCGAGGGCGGCACGGCGCATTTCGCCGCCGGATAAATGGCCGGGGGTGGCGTCGGGGTCGAGTCCGAGGGACTCCATGAGGGCGGCGGCGCGGTACGGGTCATCGGCAGGGCCGAGCCCGTCGTGGACGTAGGCTGAGGTGGTGGCGAATCCGGAGAGGTCGGGTTCCTGGGGGAGGTAACGAACGGTTGCACCGGGTTGAAAAAAACGTACGCCTGCATCCTGTTGCAGCATTCCTGCCGCAATTTTGAGCAGAGTGGATTTTCCGGAGCCATTGCGGCCGACGAGGCAGACGCGATCACCGGGGCTGACGATCAATTCCGCACCATTCAGCAGTTTTGATGTGCCGAGGGTGAGTTCGATCGCCTGGAGACTGAGCAGGGGAGGGGCCAT
>CAIYPH010000559.1 GCA_903928045.1 uncultured Rhodospirillales bacterium | reverse complement strand
CGGCCGCCGGGGAGAAAGCGCCAGAACCAGGACGGCCCGGCAATGGCGGCGATGAGCGCGCAGACGGCCTCCGCCAGACGGACCGCGGGATGCGGCTCGCCTTTGGTGGGCTCGGGGGATGTGATTGCGCTGTTCATGGTGGTATGTATAACTTTATCACTAACGTTCGTCAAGGACATTTTTCAAATTCGAGCAAAATTTCTCTGCCCACGTAACACCGCCGGCGGACCGCTCCGAACACCCGCCGGCGCTTGATCAACGGCATCTTGCCCTGGCCTCCGCGACGATCGGGACGTAATGCCGGCTCGCCGGGTATCAGCCCGACCCGGCGGCCTACGCGAAGCGCATGGTGGACCCGATCTTGCCCGATGCCGTTCCTTATCGTGTCGGGGCCAGGGCGCGGCACGGTGTGGGCGGCGCGAATGGGCGCAGACTACCCGACGATGCGATGGACGCAGCGCTTTCGTGGGTTGTCGGTGCGACGGTCAGCGATGGCGTGGAGCAACCCGATGGGAGAGTGGGATCGACGGTTCCGTTTGTTGGCCCGGTTGCCTGTTGGGTTCGGGCGTCGACGCAATACCGTGCCGTCGGCTTGGGTGATCGTGTGGTTTCACACGTCAAGACTTCTGCGGCGCCCTCTTCGAGGTGCGTTCCTCCACTATCCAAGTTGGAGTGCCCGCCGCCGTATCGGCTCGCGAACAGCGGCGGACCTGCTCTAGCCTGCCACCCAATCCATCTGGCGCAGGTCGGTGAGGAAATCCGGACCGCTGGGTGTCCAGCCGAACTCCGCACGCGTAAGGGCGCTCGTGGCGGCCATGTCGAGGCCGGCCAATCCGGCCAGTGGCCCGAAGTAGTCCTTGGCCGCGTCATCAGACAGCGAGACGACGGGCATCTTCAACCCAGCGCCGATGACCTCCGCGATCTCGCGCAGGGTGACGCCTTCCTCGGAGACCGCGTGATAGCGAGCCCCATTCTTCCCGCGCTCCAGCGCCAGACGATAGAGGCGAACCGCGTCGGTGACATGGGCTGCGGCCAAGCGGTTGGAGCCGTCGCCGAGATAGGCCACGCTCCCCTTCTCGCGTGCCATCTTGATGTGGTGGGCGATCCGGCCTTGGTGGCGGGTGTCGTGGGTCTGCGGCAGGCGGACGATCATCACACGGCCGCCCTTGGCGAGCACAGCCTGCGCCGCCTCTTCAGTGGCGGCGCGCGGCACCTTGGCGGAGCTGGACGGGTTGTCGGTCTCCGTGACGGCCGCGCCGGGGGCGGAGCGTTCGACCAGGCCGGTGCCGGACGTAACGATCAGCGGCCGGTCCGAGCCGGCGAGCACGTCGCCCAGGGTTTCGATCACCTTGCGATCGTTCTCGCTGTGCGTCTTGATGTTGCCGAAGTCGTGGTTGAACGCCGCGTGGACCACGGCGTCGGCGTCCTGCGCCCCGACGCGGAGCCGATCGAGGTCGTTCACGTCGCCGAGGAATGCCGTCGCCCCGGCCTGTTTGATCTTCGCCGCACCCTCTTCCGAGCGGCTGAGGCCCACCACCTCATGACCTGCCTCGATCAGTTCGGGGATGAGGTAGGAGCCGATAAATCCCGTCGCGCCGGTGATGAACACTCGCATTGGCCGCGTCCTTCATGCTATGTGGAACCATCTTCCGTTTATATACGGAATGCAATTCCGTTTATCAATGATGGATGTTCTGACGAGTTCGGGGGATGCGGGATGCGGGATCGTGCCGACGCCGAAGAAGGGCAGCCGCTACGCGCGGATGCGAAGCGCAATCGCGATGCCCTGCTGGAGGCCGCGTTGGCAGTCTTCACCGCCGAGGGCGTCGATGCGCCGATCAAGGATATCGCGGACGAGGCGGGTGTCGGCGTCGGCACCTTCTATCGGCGGTTTCCGACGCGCGCGGACCTGATTGTCGCCGTCTACCACCATGAGGTCGACCGCTGCGCGGCGGCGGCGGCAACGCTTGCGGCGCAGTACCCGCCCTTCGAAGCCTTGGCGCACTGGATCGACCGCTTCATGGACCTGGTAGTCACGAAGCGCGGCTTGGCGACGGCCCTTCACTCCGAAGCACCGGCCTATGTCGAACTGCGAGCGGATTTTGAAGCGCGGCTCGTGCCGCCGCTAAAGGGTCTGATGGATGCCGCACATGGGGAAGTCCGCGCGGATGTGTCGGCGGCAGAACTGTGGCGTGCGGTCGGGCTTTTGTGTGCGCCGGCCACGCCCGAAAATTTTTCAGAGGCTCGGCGCATGGTGTCGGTGTTGGTGAACGGCCTTCGGTTCGGCGTAGCCTGACTCGAGGCGCTCGTTTCTTTGATTCAGTCTCGGAGGCCGATCCGCTAGGGCATTTGGCGACCGCATCTCGACAAGGCCAAAGTCTGCTTCTGGCGCGACGCAATGACGGAGGGTGGAAGCGCTCGGCCGACGGGCGGAGGCCTTGTTCCGCTTGCCGATGCCGCCCGGCTGCATCCGGGAGGCGTACGCCAACGGCATGGAGCGGAACAAGAAGTTTTTTTGGTTCTTTTTGTTCACAAAAAGAACACCCTTCCGTCCTCTGAGACAGCCCTCCTTGACGCCCCCTCCTTCACTGAGGATGCTGAGAGCATGGCCCGCGGTACGACGGGCGTAGAGGGGAGCGAGATGATGCGTGGAGTGGTATTGGCGGCGGCGATGGTGGTCTGGGCTGGGGCGGCGGGGGCTCAGGGTTACCGGTTTACGTATGTGACGCATGCCACCGCGGGGGCGCCGTTTTGGCAGGCGGTGAAGAACGGGATGGATGAGGCGTGTGCGCAGGTGAAGGCGCAGTGCCAGATCACGTTTTTGCAGCGCACCGGCAATCTGGCGGAGGAGCTGAACGCGCTGGATGCGGCGATTGCGCAGAAGCCGGATGGCATCGTGATTACGTTGCCGAGCGACACGATTTTCAATAATTCGCTGAAGGAGGCGCAGGAGGCGGGGATTCCGCTGGTGGTGACCAACACCAATCCGCGCAAGGCGCTGCCGGGCGTGGCGCCGATTCCGTATATCGGGCAGGACCTTGAGCAGGCCGGGTATGCCTTGGCGCAGGGGTTGTCGGCGCAGTTTCCGGCGAGCGGGCCGGTGCATGTGCTGATCGGGGTTTCGGTGCCGGGGCAGAACTGGGCGGAGTCCAGGGCGGCCGGGGTTGAGCGGTTCATGAAGGAGTATGCGGCGGCCAATCCGGGCCGGGCGGTGACGACGGCGCGGCTGGATTCGGGGACTGATCTGGCGATCACCGGCGCGCGGGTGTCGGCGTATGTGCAGGGCAATCCGCAGACGTCGGCGTATTTCGACATGGGGTATTGGCACGCGGGGGCGGCGGCGGTGTTGCGGCAGCAGGGGGTGGCGCCGGGCAAGCTGTTGATGGCGGGGTTCGACATGGTGCCGGCGGCGTTGCAGGAGATGAAGCGCGGCTACATTCAGATGCAGGTGGACCAGCAGCCGTTCCTGCAGGGGTATCTGCCGATTATTCAGCTGTATCTGCGGGCCAAGTACAAGCTCGGCGCCTGGGAGGTGAATACCGGCAAGGCGCTGGTGGGGCCGGCGGATGTGGATGCGTTGCTGGAGCTGTCGGCCCAGGGCAAGCGGTGAGCCCTGGGGGAGCGCGCCGGCGGGCGCTGCTGAAGCGGCTGCTGCTGCTGCCGGAGATCAGCGGGCTGGTGTTGCTGGTGGTGATTGTGGTGGGGTTTTCGTTCGCGGCGCCGGCGTTTTTGTCGCTGCGGAGCGTGGTGAATATCGTCAACATCCTGCCCGAGCTTGGCCTGGTCGCGCTCGGGACGACGATTTTGATCATTTCGGGCGAGTTCGATTTGTCGGTCGGCTCGGTGTTCGCGCTGGCGCCGATGGTGATGTTGTGGCTGGTGAGCCTGGGCGTTTCGCCGCCGCTGGCGATGGTGTTGCCGCTGGTGATGGTGGGCTGCATCGGGATGCTGAACGGGTGGGTGACGCTGCATTTCGGCATTCCCTCTTTCATCACCACGCTGGGGATGTTGTTCATCGCGCGGAGCCTGGCGGTGATTGTCGCCAATCTGGCGCCGCCGTCGTTTCCCGAGACTTTGCCGGTGTGGTTTCTGGTGGCGCGGATGGGGCGGGTGCAGGCTTCGGTGTTGTGGCTGCTGGGGATATGCGCGGTGTGCGCCGTGGTGCTGCATCGCACGCGGCTGGGCAACTGGATCTACGCGACCGGCGGGGCGCAGCAGGCGGCGCGGGACATGGGGATCAACACGCGGGCGGTGAAGCTGACGACGTTCACGCTGTGCTCGGTGCTGGCGGGGTTTGCCGGGATGATCCAGACGTTTCGCATCCAGGCGCCGTTGGCGACCGCGGGCGACGGGATCGAGCTGCAGGCGATCGCCGGCGCGGTGATTGGCGGCACGGCGCTGTCGGGCGGCGTGGGCTCGGTGCTGGGGGCGATGCTGGGCACGGTGTTGCTGCGGGTGATCGATAACGGGATGACGATGTCGCGGGTGGATGCCAACTGGTTCCAGCTCGCGGTGGGGCTGCTGACGGTGTTGTCGGTGGTGATCAACGTGGTGATCCGCGGGCGGGCGGCGAGGATGCGGGCATGAGCGCGCCGGCGTTCATCCGCTGCGAGGGGTTGCAGAAATGGTATGGCGGCGTGCATGCGCTGAAGAACGTGTCGCTCGAATTCGGCCGAGGGGCGGAGGTGGTGGGGCTGCTCGGCGATAACGGGGCCGGCAAGTCGACGCTGATCAAGATCCTGTCGGGGGCGCATCGGCCGGATTCGGGGCGGATCCTGATTTCCGGGGAGGAGGCGCGGATCCGCCGGCCGCGTGACGCGATGCAGCTGGGGATCGAGACGATCTACCAGTACACCGCGATGGCGCCGCAGATGAGCATCGCGCGCAACATCTTCATTGGGCGGGAGCCGGTGCGGTTCCCGTTCCTCGGGCCGCTGGGGCTGCTCGATCGCAGGATGATGAACCGGATTGCGTTGCAGGCATTGCGGGATGTGGATCTGCATCTGCGCTCCGCGGATACGCCGGTGGAGGAGTTGTCGGGCGGCGAGCGGCAGGGGGTGGCGATTGCGCGGGCAATGCATTTCAAATCCCGCATGCTGATTCTGGACGAGCCGACGAACCATCTGTCGCTGAAGGAGACGACGAAGGTGCTGGATTATGTGGCGGCGCTGCGGGAGCAGGGGGTGAGCAGCATTTTCATTTCGCATAATTTGCACCACATCTACCCGATCGCCGACCGCATGATCGTGATGGCGCGCGGGGAGGTGGTGGCGGAGCATGCGCGCGGCGAGATGGGGATGGAGGAGATTGCGCGGTTGATTGTCTAGGAAGGAGGCGCTTCTTTTTTGAAAAAAATAAGTAAAAAACTTTTATTCGTTTGGTGCGGAGTTTCACCGGACAGGCGGAAACCAGACAGATAAAAAGTTTTTTTGGTTCTTTTTGTTCACAAAAAGAACATGCTTCCTAAACACTTGGCGGCGCCGGCTTGTTGATCGCGCCCACCAGGCTGCGGACTTCGGCGCGGGCGGCGACGTGGCTCATGCCGAGCTGGATGCCGATATTGGCTTCGCGGACGTCCATCAGGGTGAGGCCCTGGAGGTAGAGCTCGCGGAAGATGACGCGTTCGCCGAAGCCCTTGACGGTGCGGAAGCCGATGCGTTTGGCGAAGGCTTCGAGGGAGGTGCCGACGTCGCGCTTGTTGCGGGCTTCGTTGGCGCCGAGGCGGTTGCGGGTGACGATCCAGTCGATTTTGCCGCGGTCGCTGGCGAAGCGCTGCTTGCGGGCGTTCCACACCATTTCGCTGTAGATGCTGGGCCCGATGATGGCATGGGTTTCGGGGTTGACCTTCGCGAGCATGGCGAAATCGACGAAGCTGTCGTTGATGGGGGTGATGAGCGTGTCGGCGGCGGCGTGGCCGAGGCGGCTGAGGTAGCTGTCGGCGCCGGGGCAGTCGATCACCACGATATCGAGCCGCCCGGCCATGTCCTTCAGCGCGGCGTTGAAGGCGGCGGCGTCGGCTTTTTCGGCCTCGGCGCGGCTATCGGCAGGGCTGGCGGGGATGGCGACCCATTCGGGCATTGGCAGGGCCACGCCATGGGTGGCGGAGAAGGCGGCGCGGGCGGCAAGCGCGCCGGCGAGCGTGGATTGGCGGGCATCGAGGTCGATGGCGCCGACGCGGTAGCCGTCGCGGAGTAGGGCGACGATGAGATGGATCGCGCAGGTGGATTTGCCGGAGCCGCCTTTTTCGTTGCCCAGGGTGATCACCCCTGCCCGGTGCTCGATGGAAATGCTCGCCACGCTCGCCTCCCGCTGCCCTCCCCGATGGAGGGCGACATCGGCTTCAGGGTAGGGCAAACTGGCGCAATGTCGAAGCGTGCCAACAGCCTGCGGGTGGATCAATTGCTTGTCGATCGCGGCCTAGCGGAGAGCCGCACGCGGGCGCAGGCGCTGATCCTCGCCGGGAAGGTGTTTTCCGGGGAGCAGCGGGTGGCCAAGCCGGGGACGGCGCTGCCGATCGATGTGGCGCTGGAGGTGCGCGGGCAGGACCATCCCTGGGTCTCCCGCGGCGGGCTGAAGCTGGCGCATGCGCTGGAGGCGTTCGGGCTACCGGTTGAAGGGCGTGTGTGCCTCGATGTCGGCGCCTCCACCGGCGGGTTTACCGATGTGCTGCTGACCCACGGCGCCAAGCGGGTCTATGCGGTGGATGTCGGGCATGGCCAACTCGCCTGGAAGCTGCGCACGGATGAGCGGGTGGTGGTGCAGGAGCGGACCAACGCGCGGCATCTCGAGGCAGCGCAGATTGGCGAGCCGATCGGAGCGCTGGTGTGCGACGCGAGCTTCATCGGGTTGGCGACGCTGCTCCCCAAGCCGCTGGCGCTGTGTGCGCCGGGCGCCTGGGCGGTGGCGCTGATCAAGCCGCAATTCGAGGCCGGGCCGGCGCAAGTCGGGCGGAATGGCGTGGTGCGGGACCCCGAGGTGCATGAAGAGGTATGCGAGCGGATCCGCGGCTGGTGGAGCGGGCTGCCGGGATGGACGGTGCTGGGGATCGCGGAGAGCCCGATTACCGGGCCGGAGGGGAATCGGGAGTTTCTGATCGCCGCGCGGCGGGAGTGAAGGACGGGTGTTCTTTTTGTGAACAAACAGAACCAAAAGACTTTCACTCCATCGCCGCCGGTGGCTTGGCTCCCCGGCGTGACGGAAGCGGTACAAGCCATTGGAATAAAAGTCTTTCTACCCTGTCCACTTGAGACGCCGAAAAACGAAGAGAAGGCAAGGCAAGCGAAAGGAAGCACTTCTTTTTTGAAAAAAAGAAGCAAAAAACTT
>CAIYPH010000558.1 GCA_903928045.1 uncultured Rhodospirillales bacterium | reverse complement strand
TTTTGCTTCTTTTTTTCAAAAAAGAAGCGCTTTCTTCCTGTTCCCCTCGAATATATGTGACAAATTTGCCACATAAAGGGCTAACAGTCTCCTTCACAGCTAAAAATCCTTGATATCGCCGACGCGATCCTCTAGGATTGCCGTCATGACCAGTGCGATCACATCCCCCGAACTGCCCCACGGCGAGCCGCATCCCGCGCTCCGCCTGGCGGAGGCCGTGTGCGCGCTGATCGCCGCCATCGTCGGCCCGTCCTGGCTCTGGTGCTTCCTCCCCGGCGGCCGCGCCCTCCGCGCCTCGATGGACCAACTCGCCCGCGATTTCACCGCCCTCATGCAGCGCATCGCCGCCACCCCCTTGCCCCCGCAAAACCCATCCGCCCCCGCCATGCCTCCAGCGCACCCACAGGCGACGTGCGCCCGCCGCGCGCCATCCGCCCGCGCCAATCCCACCCCCTCGCATCCACATCGCGCCCGGCCCACCAGCCCCCCACGGCACACACCATCATCGCCCTGCGCGAGCGACGAAGGCCCAGGCCGGCCTGGATCGCATCGCAGATGCATGACTAATTTGTTGCTAAAGAGCAATTATATTGAAATCGAAAATAACAAATGATATAATTCAATAGTTTAAAAGGAAGCATGTTCTTTTTGTGAACAAAAAGAACCAAAAAAACTTTCTGTTCCATCCATGCCGTTGGCGTACGTCCCTCGGATAGTGGGGAGCGGTACGCAGCAAGTGGATAAAAGTTTTTTGCTTCTTTTTTTCAAAAAAGAAGCGCTTGCTTCCCTCAGATCAACGCATCCCGCCCCATCTCAAGAAACTTCTCCCGCCGCTTGATCCGCAGCGTCGCGGGGTCGAGCAGTGTCAGGGGTGCCAGGGCGTTGGCCATTGCGTCGCCAACCGCGGTGATCGCCGCCTGCGGCCCGCGATGCGCCCCACCCATCGGTTCCGCGATGATCGCGTCGATCAGCTTGAGGCGCTTGAGGTCCTCGGCGGTGATTTTCAGCGCCTCCGCCGCCTGCGGCGCCTGGGCGGCATCCTTCCACAGGATCGCCGCGCAGCCTTCGGGCGAGATCACCGAATAGATGGCGTGCTCCATCATCAACACCGCGTCGCCGGCCGCCAGCGCGATCGCCCCGCCCGAGCCGCCCTCCCCGATGATAGTCGCCACCACCGGGACCGGCGCTTCGAGACAAGCCTCGATGGACCGCGCGATCGCCTCGGCCTGGCCGCGCGCCTCGGCCTCGACGCCGGGGAAGGCGCCCGAGGTGTCCACGAAGGTCAGGATCGGCAGGCCGAACCGGCCGGCGAGTTCCATCAGCCGCCTTGCCTTGCGGTAGCCCTCCGGCCGCGCCATGCCGAAATTATGGGCGACGCGGCTCTCCGTGTCGGTACCCTTCTCGGTGCCCAGCACCACCACGGAGCGGCCACGAAACCGCCCGAGCCCGCCGATAATGGCGGCATCGTCGGCGAAGGCCCGATCGCCGGCGAGCGGAGTGAAATCGGTGATGAGGGACGAAACGTAGTGCTTCGCCTTGGGCCGCTCGGGGTGCCGTGCCACCTGGGTCTTCTGCCAGGCCGTCAGCTTGGCATAGGTCGCCCGCAGCTGCCGGTCGACCTTCTCGGTCAGCTTCGAGACCTCTTCGGCGATGTTGATCCCATCGGCCTCGGACATCTTCCTGAGCTCTTCGATCTTGCTTTCGAGCTCGGCGACGGGCTTTTCGAAATCGAGAAAATGGCGCATGCGCGGCCCTTAGCACCAACCGGCCCGCTCGTCAGCCCCGCCGCCGCCCGGACGCTGGCGAGCTATCGGCGAGCGGATGATGGGTCTGCACCAGGGTTTGCAGGTGTTCGGGCAGAATATGCGTGTAGATCTGCGTGGTCGCGATATCGGCGTGGCCGAGCAGGAGTTGCAGACTGCGCAGATCCGCCCCGCGCGCCAACATATGGCTGGCGAATGAGTGCCGCAGCACGTGGGGCGAGACCCGCTCAGGTTCGATCCCCGCCTCCCGCGCCACGGTCTTGAGCATCAGTCCGAAGCCCTGCCGGGTCAGCGCCTGGGTGCCCTTGCCCTGGAACAACCAGCGCCCCGCCTTCTTGCGGGCAGCCAGCATCGCACCCGCGGCCTCCCGCGCGGCGTCGGACAGCGGTACCACCCGCTCCTTCCCCCCCTTGCCGCGCACCATCAACATCGCCGCGTCCCCGGCCAGCGCCGCGCGGGGCAAGGCGAGCAGCTCGGAGACCCGCAGCCCGCTGGCATAAAGCAGTTCCAGCGCGGCGGTCACCACCAGCGCCTGCGCCGGCGGCCGGGCCCGGGCGGCGGCGAGCAGGCCGTCGACTTCGGATTCGGAGAGGTATTTCGGCAGGCCGCTCGGCAGGCGCGGACTGTCGATCAACGCCGTCGGGTCATCCTCGCGGATGCCCTCGCGCACCAGGAAGTGGTGGAACTGCCGGATCGCCGAGAGTTTCCGCGCCGCGGAGCGGGCGGCCAGGCCGGCCTCGTCGAGGCCCTTGAGCCAATCACGCAGCGTATCCGCCTCGGCCCCCGCGGGGGATTGGCCCTTGGCTTTGGCGAACGCGCAGAAATCCGCGAGATCGGCCTCATAGGCCAGCAGCGTGTTCCGGGCGGCGCCGCGCTCGGCGGCGAGCATTTCGAGAAAAGCCTCGGCGTGCCGATCCAGCCCGCTCATCCCGCCCGGCTCACGGCCGCGGGCCGAACCGCTCATTGGGCAGCACTTTCTGCACCGCCTCGATCTTCGGCTCCGGCGGGAAGGCGCCAAGCGCAAAGAAGCCACCGACGAGGCCGAGGGCGAGAAGCGGGAGGATGATCCAGACGATACCGCGCATGGCTCCCTATCTGGCGCGATCGCCGCGCCACGGCAAGGGTGGACGCGCTGGCTCTTGGCCCAACCGGCCAGCGGTGTGCTAGATGCGGCGCCATGACCCGTCCATCCGCGCTCAAAGAAAATTTCACCGTCCCCGACCATCTCACCGGCCGCAGCATCGTGCTCGTCGGGCTGATGGGCGCGGGGAAGACCTCGATCGGCCGGCGCATCGCCGCCCGCCTCGGCCTGCCGTTCCATGACGCCGACGCCGAAATCGAGCTTGCCGCCGGCTGCACCATCCCGGAGCTGTTCGAGCGCTTCGGCGAAAAAGAGTTCCGCGAGGGCGAGCGCCGGGTGATCCGCCGCCTGCTGGCCGGCGAGCCGCTGGTGCTGGCAACCGGCGGCGGCGCCTATATGGACCCCGACACCCGCGCCACCATCCGCCGCGAAGGCGTCTGCGTGTGGTTGCGCGCGACCTTGCCGGTGCTCCTGCGCCGGGTCGCCGGACGCACCCACCGCCCGCTGCTGAAGGACGGCGACCACGAGGCGGTACTGCAACGGCTCATCGGCCTCCGCCACCCCGTCTACGCCGAGGCCGACATCATCGTCGATTGCGACGACGAGAGCCCGGAGATCACCACCGCGCACGTGATGGACGCAATCTGCGCCTGGCAGCCGGCGCGGCGGCTGTCGCTGGCGCTTTCCGCCTCCAGCTACGACGTCGTGGTGGGTGACGGGCTGCTGGCCCGCGCCGGCGCCCTGCTCGCCCCGGTGCTGCCGCAGAAGCGCGCGGTGGTGATCACCGATGACAGTGTCGGCCCGCTGCACCTGAAGACACTGATGGACGGTCTCGCCGAAACGGCCATCGCTGCCACCGCGATCACGGTGAAATCCGGCGAGGCGTCGAAGAATTTCGCCACCTTCGAACAGGTGGTCGACGGGCTGCTGGACGCCGGGGTGGAGCGCCGCACCGCGGTGATCGCGCTGGGCGGCGGTGTGGTGGGGGATCTCGCCGGTTTCGCCGCCGCGGCCACCCTGCGCGGCCTGCCCTTCGTGCAGATCCCGACCACGCTGCTCTCCCAGGTCGATTCGAGCGTCGGCGGGAAGACCGGCATCAACACCCGCCACGGCAAGAACCTGCTCGGCGCCTTCCACCAGCCACGCATGGTGATCGCCGATACCGCCACGCTCGCCACCCTGCCGGTGCGGGAGCTGCGGGCCGGCTATGCCGAGATCGTCAAGGCCGGGCTGATCGGCGATGCCGCCTTCTTCGCCTGGTGCGAGGCCAACGGGGCCGCGGTGATCGCCGGCGACCGGGCCGCGCAGGCCGAGGCGGTGCTGCGCGCCTGCGCCTTCAAGGCGCAGGTGGTCGGCGATGACGAGCGGGAGGAGAAGCCCAATGACGGGCGGGCCCTGCTCAATCTCGGCCACACCTTCGGCCACGCGCTGGAGGCCGAGCTCGGCTACGGCGCCATCCTGCATGGCGAGGCGGTGGCGGTGGGTATCGGCCTCGCCTTCCGCTTCTCCGCCGCGCTTGGCCATTGCACCGCGGAGGATGCCGAGCGGGTGATTGCCCATATCGCCGCGGTCGGCCTGCCGGCCGAGCTGCACCACCTCAACCGCCGGCTGTCGGCCGAGCGCCTGGTCGGCCATATGCGGCGCGACAAGAAGGCGCGGGACGGCAAGCTGGTGTTCGTGCTGACCCGCGGGATCGGCCGCGCCTTCACCCAAGGCGACGTGGCACCCGCCGATGTGATCGATATCCTCCGTGCCGAGGGCTGCGATGCCTGAGGTTGCGCTGCGGGGCTGCCGCCTTGGCGACTATGCGGCGATGCTGGCGCTGTGGGCGCTGTGCGGCCTGCACCCGAGTAGCACCGACACCGAGGCGGCGCTCGCCCGCAAGCTCACCCGCGACCCGGAGCTGTTCCTGGTCGCCGAGGACGGCGGGCGGATCGTCGGCACTGTGCTCGACAGCTATGACGGGCGGCGCGGCTGGATCAACCGGCTCGCGGTGCATCCCGATGTTCGCGGCCAGGGACTGGCCGACCGGCTGATGGCCGAGGTTGAGCGGCGACTGTTGGCGATCGGGTGCGACAAGGTGAACCTGTTGATCGAGCCTGATAATGCCGGCGTGCAGGCCTATTACGCCCGGCTTGGCTACAGCGTTGACCCGCTGATCTTCATGGAGAAGTGGCTGGGCTGAACAGAACGGAGAATCCGCGATGACCGACGAGAACAGTCTGCAACAGCACTACACCCATGGCGGCCTCGAAGCCGCCCTACTGGCCGCACTCGCGGCCGCCGGCAGGGATGTCGACCACCTCTCCCCCGGCGATCTCAGCGGCGCGGACGAGTTCCATATCGGCGGCGCCCAGGCGACCCAGCAGCTTGCCGGGCAGCTCGCGCTCGCCCCGGGCATGTGCCTGCTCGATATCGGCAGCGGCCTCGGCGGGCCCGCGCGGCATCTGGCCAGCTATGGGTGCCGTGTCGTCGGAATTGACCTCACGCCCGAGTTCGTCGCCGTCGCCAATAGCCTGACGCGGCGGATGGGGATGGCGGATCGCGTCGAATTCCGCCAGGCCAATGCGGATCGGCTGGAGTTCGCCGATGGCAGCTTCGATGGCGCGACGTTGTTGCATGTCGGTATGAACGTGCCGGACAAGGCAGCGATGTTCGCCGCCGTTCACCGTGCGCTGAAGCCAGGCGGGTTCTTCGCGGTCTACGATGTGATGCGGATGGAAGCGGGCGCGCTGGATTTTCCGGTGCCATGGTCCAGCCTGCCGGAGACCAGCCATGTCGAGACGCCCGCCGCCTACCGCGCGGCCCTTGCGGCGGCGGGGTTCACCATCGCCGCGGAGCAGAGCCGGAAGGAGGGGGCGCTGGCGTTTTTCGCCGCCCAGCGTGCCCGGGCGGCGGCTGGCGGGGTCTCGCCGTTGAATCTCGGGCTGGTGCTCGGGCCGACCGGGCCGGCCAAGCTGGCCAATATGGTGGGCATGATCACGCGCGGTCTGATCGCGCCCTACGAGATCATCGCCCGGCGCGATTGAGCTAGCAGGCTGCTGAAGAAGTCTCCAAGCCACTGACGAGGCGCGGTTGCTTGGTCTTTGGGATGGAGGTTTTCGCCTGGAATGGCGTCGGAATGCCGCGCCACACCGCACTTGCTGACCCGCCGGTCGGCGGCAATGTGCGGCGTCACCCGCCGTCGCCGCAGCGCTTGGACGAACGCCGCTACGTCGTAGCCCTTGTCAGCGCC
>CAIYPH010000557.1 GCA_903928045.1 uncultured Rhodospirillales bacterium | reverse complement strand
TCAGCCGGCTCGGCATGGGGCGGTGTCAGGGGCGGATGTGCGGGCCGGCGGGGGCGGAGGTGTTGGCGGATGCGTTGGGGGTGCCGTTGCCGGAGGTTGGACGGTTGCGGGGGCAGGGGCCGGTGAAGCCGTTGCCGATGACGGCGGAGATCGCGCAGTGAGCGGGGCGGTGGTGTCGGATGCGATTGTCGTCGGTGGCGGGATCATGGGGGCTGCGACGGCGTTTTTTCTGCGCAAGCGGGGTTTGCGCGTGACACTGCTGGAGCGGGGGCTGGTGGGGCAGCAGGCGAGCGGGGTGAATTTCGGCAATGTGCGGCGGCAGGGGCGGTTTTTGCCGCAGGTGCCGCTGGCGAACCGGTCGCGCGCGGTGTGGGGGCGGTTGAACGCGTTGTTGGGCGAGGATGCCGAGTTCATCACGCCCGGGCATATCAGGGTGGCGTTCCGGCCGGAGGATGCGGCGCGGCTGGAGCAGCATGCGGCGGATGTGCGGGCGTATGGGCTTGAGTTGGAGATGATCAGCGGGAATGCGCTCCGGGCGCGTTTTCCGTTTCTTTCAAGCAACATTATAGCCGGGTCATTCTCGCCGCTGGATGGGCATGCCAATCCGCGGCTGGCGGCGCCGGCGTTCGGGCGGGCGGCACAGCGCGAGGGGGCGTTGGTGGTGGAGAACGCCGAGGTGTTGGCGGTCGAAAAGCCGGGTGTCGATTTCGTGGTGGAGACGCGAGGCGCGGGGACCTATCGGGCGCCGCTGGTGATGATCAGCACCGGGGCGTGGGCGAATGCGCTGGCCTCGCGCTTTGGCGAGCCAGTGCCGCTGGTGGCGAGAGGGCCGCAAATGGGGGTGACGGAGCCGATGGCTTATCGCATCGACCCGGTGATCGGCGTGTCCTCGGAAGTGCCGGAAGAGGGGATCTATCTGCGCCAGGTCAAGCGTGGAAATATCGTCTATGGCGGGGGCTGGCGCGGACCGGCACTGCCGGACGAACAGCGGGCCTATGTCGATCCGATGAACACGCTGCGGCAGTTCCCGATGCTGCGGCGCGTGGTGCCGGGGATCGGGGCGCTCAGGATCATCCGGACCTGGAGCGGGATCGAAGGATACCTGCCGGACGATATCCCCGTGATCGGACCGTCCGGGAAAGTGCCGGGACTGTTCTACGCGTTCGGGTTCTGCGGGCACGGGTTCCAGCTTGGGCCGGGCGTGGGGGAGACAATGGCGGAACTGATGGCGACGGGGGAGACTTCGACGCCGCTGGGGCCGTTTGCGATTTCGCGGTTCGAAGGGAAGTAAGACAAGCGCTTCTTTTTTGAAAAAAAGAAGCAAAAAACTTTTGTTCTTGCTTGCGGCTGGAATGCTGGCCTTCGGGAGGGGCGAAGCCGCGTATTCATTGTTGCCGGTGAGATGGTGCCGGTGGGAATGGTTTAATGCCTGCGGCGCAAGGCAAGGAAGAAGTTTGCAGCTGAAGGTTGGTGCTTCAGCCGCGAGCCGGGACGAAGTTTTTTTGCTTCTTTTTTTCAAAAAAAGAAGCGCTTCCTTGCCTTCTCAATCGTAACGGATAGCCGCGCATGATCGACAACCCCGTCCGCCGCAAACTCCTCGCCGGCGGCAGCGCCCTCGGCGTGATGGCCTTCGAATTCTTCACCCCCGGCCTGGCCCGCGTGCTGAAGGCCGGCGGTGCGGAGTTCGTCATCCTCGATACCGAGCACAGCGGCGCGGGGATGGACACGCTGAAATCCGCCATCGCCTTCGCCCGCGGCGCCGGCATCGTGCCGATGGTGCGCGTTCCCGGGCTGGCGCGGCATTTGGTCTCCCCGGTGCTGGATGCCGGCGCCATGGGGATCATGGTGCCGATGCTGGAGACCGCCGAGCAGGCGCGCGAACTGGTCTCCTACTGCCGCTACCGGCCGGAGGGCACGCGCGGCCTCGCTTTCGGCATAGCGCATGACGATTACGAGGGCGGCCCGGTCGGCCGGGCGATCCGCGCCGCCAATGAGGCGGTGATGACCATCGCGCTGATCGAAACGGCGGCGGGCTTGGCCAATGCGCGGGAGATCATGGCCGTGCCCGGGCTCGATCTCGGCTGGGTCGGCCATTTCGACCTCACGGACAGCCTGGGCTTCACCGGCCAGATGGACGACCCCCGCTACGCCGCGGCCGAGGCTGCACTGCTTGCCGCGGCCAAGGAGGCCGGCAAGCCGTTCGGCTGGCTCGCCGGCGACGGCGCCCAGGCCAAGGCGGCGCTGGAGCGCGGCTTCCGCTGCCTGTGCATCAACACCGATATCGGCCTGCTGCGCGGCGCCATGCTGCGCGAATTCGCTGCCGCCAAGGCCTGAGAGGACGCCCCATGACAAACCGCACCCATGTTCTGCTGTGGACCGATACGCCCGCCGCCTATCAAGCCGCCATAGCCGATGCCGGACTTGGCGATCGCGTGATCGTCGAGACGCTGAAGCGCACGGAGCAACCTTCGCCGGCGCAGCGTGCCAGCGTGGAGGCGTTGCTATCGGTCGGCGCGCCGCCCGGCCTGCTGCCCACCATGGCGAAGCTGCGCTGGGCGCAGTCCCTCACCGCCGGCGTCGAAGGCTGGCTGGCCTTGCCCGACCTGCCGCCCGGCCTCGCCCTCACCTGCGCGCGCGGCACCCATCGTGAGTCGATGCCGGAGAACATCCTCGGCGCTCTGTTCCACGTCACCAAACCCTACGCCGCCATCGCGCAGACGCCCGCGGGACAATGGGTGCGCCGGATGGCGACGCCACTTGCGGGGAAGACGCTGGGCATCCTCGGACTCGGCGCCATCGGACAGGATCTCGGGCGCATGGCCCACGCGCTCGGCATGCGCGTCATCGGCACGCGGCGGCGCCCCGGTTCGCTGCCGAATGTCGAGGTCTACGCGCCTGAAGAGACTGATATGGTGCTGACGCAGGCCGATTTCGTCGTGCTGCTGCTGCCCGCCACTCCGGCCACCGAGAACTTCATCAACACCGAGCGCCTCGCCAAAATGAAGCCCTCCGCCTGGCTGCTCAATTTCGGCCGCGGCCATCTCATCCTGGACGAGGACCTCATCGCGGCCTGCAAAGCCAAAACCATCGCCGGCGCCATCCTCGACGTCTTCCGCACCGAACCGCTGCCGGCCGAGCACCCGTTCTGGCGGGCGGAGGGCATCATCGTGCTGCCCCATATCGGCGGCGGCCACCCCGATCGTGACACTGTCGTGGCACGGCTGTTCGTTGACAATCTTTCCCGCTTCCTCGATGGCCGGCCACTCCGGGAACTGGTAGATCGGTCCGCGGGCTATTGAACGGGAGCACGGCGATGAAATTCGGCATCCACAACCCTTCCTGGAAATTCGATGGCGGCCCGGCCGGCATCTTCCCCGGCATCTCCGCCAAGGTGCGTTGGGCCGAGGAGAACGGGTTCGATTGGTTCTCGGTGATGGACCACCTGATCCAGATCCCCATCGCCGGCGCCCCCACCGAGCCCTTCATGGAGGGCTGGACCATCCTCGCCGCGCTTGCCGCCGTCACCAGCCGCATCCGGCTCGCCACGCTGGTCACCTCCGTCCACTACCGCAACCCCGCTTTGCTCGCGAAAATCGCCGCCGGGGTGGACCAGATTAGCCAGGGCCGCCTCACCTTCGGCTACGGCGCTGGCTGGTTCGAGACCGAGTACACCCAGTACGGCTACGACTACCCCGCCGAACCCGCCACCCGCATCCGCCAGATGGTCGAGGGGCTGCGCCTCATCAAGGCGATGTGGACGCAGGAGCGCACGACCTTCCACGGCACCTGGTTCCACGCCGAGGACGCCATCCTCGAGCCCAAGCCCCTCCAGCAGCCCCACCCCCCCATCATGATCGGCGGCTCGGGCGAGCAGATGACGCTGCGCGCCGTCGCCCGCCACGCCAATGCCTGCTACCTGTTCGGCGACCCCGCGACCATCCGGGCCAAACTCGCCATCCTGCGCAAGCATTGCGACGAAAACGGCCGCGATTACGACGATATCGAGCGCACCAACACCATCGCGCTCCTGCTCGCCCCCACCGAGGCAGCAGCCAGGGCCAAGGCCGAACGCCTCAACGCCGCCCCCTATTTCCGCGGCCTGCTCGGCACCCCCGCCATGGTCGCCGACCTCGTCGGCCAATACCAGGACGCCGGCATCCAACTCGTCATCAGCAGCGCCTTCGCCAATGATGCCGAGACGCTGGAACTGCTGGCCGCTGATGTGATGCCGGGGTTCAGGCACAGAAGATCGTAAGTAAGAAAGCGGGGGCGTCGGTTTGGATTGATTTACTGTTGGGGCGTGCGCAAGAGCGGGTTTCTGACGGCGGATGTGGGCCAGACCCTGATTGAGTTGAGCCGGGATGGCCTGGTGCGACGCCGGCTTGGCTTCGTGCATCATCGTCCGACGGCGCCGTCCGCCACGATGGACGCGGAGCGCTAGCGGCGGTTCATCGCGAGCTATGATAACCTGTTGAACCAAATGGATTCTGTCGAGACGGTGCTGTTCACCGATGCGGTCCATCCGGTGCATGGCGCGCAGCCGGTGGGTTGCTGGGCGCCGTGCGGCGTTGCACTGGCGGTGGAGCAGACCGCCGTCCGGGAGCATCTCACCATCCACGGCGCGATCGATCTGGAAAGCGGCACAACCCAGATGCTTCTCGTCGCGAGTGTCGACCCGCCGAGCACGATCGCGCTGCACGATGCGCTAAAGCGGCGCTTTCCCGCCAAGCGGCCGCTCCACGTCTATCTCGACAACGCACGCTGCCCCATCGCGCCAAGCTGGTCCGGGAATGGCTGGCGTGCCCCCAGTGCCGCATCAGACTGCGCTTCATCCCGCCCTATTACCCGCATCTCAACCCGATCGAGCGGCACTGTGGCCTGATGCACAAGATGATCACCCACAATCGATGTTCGGCCTCGTTCAAAGTCTTCCAGACCGAGGTTCTGACCTTTCTGCGCACAACCGTGCCAACACGGTGGGAAACCTTCTGCGACTCAGTCACCGATCATTTCCGTGCCTTCGCCCGTTTGCCCCGGTGATGCGCCCGTCGCTCGCTATGCCGATACTTCCGGCGCCTGGCGATGCCGCGTCGCCTGCTCGTAGTCGTAGGCCAGCGCCAGAAGCCGCGCCTCGCTCCATTTGCGGCCGATGAGGATGAGGCAGAACGGCGCGCCATTGGCGTAGTAGCCGGCGGGGACGACCACACCGGGGAGGCCGGCGACGTTGATTTCGGAGACGGTGGCGGCGTTGATGAAGGCGTCGCCGTGGAGGGGCGGGGAGGGGGCGAGCATTTGCGGGAAGGCCAGGGCGTCGAGGCCCTGCGCGTCCATGGTGGTGTTGAAGATGGTGAGGTAGGCCTCGCGCGCGGCCGCGAAGTCGGAGAGGTCGGGCGGCAGGTCGGGGCGGGCCATGCAGGCTTCGAAGGCGGAGTTGCCGGCGAGGTAGCGCAGCGGGCCGGTGGGGCCGAACGCGTTTTGCGCGGCGGTGGCGGCGGCGAATTCGGCGAAGGTTTTGACGGCGGCGTTGGGGCCGAGGCGCTGGAGGTAGTTCTGCAGGTCGAAGGGCACGGATTCCAGGCCGCGATAGTCGAAGCGGCTGCCAAGGGGGCGGGAGAGGGCGACGCCGGCGAAACCGGTGGTGGCGAAGGGGTCTTCGAGCAAGGCGGCGCCGGAGGCGGTGAGTTCGGATTGGGCGCGGGCGTAGAGCGTGGCGGTTTCGTCGGTCATGGGGGCGTTGCGCCAGCCCGGGCCGTAGAGGCCGAGGCGGGCGCCGCGCAGGGCGCCGGGGGCGAGGCCGGCCGCGTAGCCGCCGGGCGGGAGATGGCCGACGGCGGCGACGGTTTTCGGGTCGGCCATGGTGAAGCCGGCCAGGACATCGAGGCAGAGCGCGGCGTCACGCACGCAGCGGGCGATGGGGCCGACGACGTCGCGCTGGCTGGAGAGGGGGAGCACGCCGGTGTTGGGGACCAGCGCGTGGGTGGGCTTGATGCCGACCAGGCCCTGGGCGGAGGCGGGGTTCTGGATGGAGCCGCCGGTCTCCTCGGCGAGGCCGAGAATGGCCATCGAGGCGGCGACCGCGGTTGCGGTGCCGGCCGAGCTGGCGCCGGGCGCGAGGTCGGGGGCGGCGGCATTCAGCGTCGGCCCGGCCCAGCTGTCATTGGCGTGGGTGCCGCTGGCGCTGAGCACGGGGACGTTGGTTTTACCGAGCATGATGGTGCCGGCGGCGCGCATGCGGGCCACCACCGGGCTGTCGGTGGCGGGCATCAGGTCGATGCCGCCCTTGGCGCTGTAGAGCGCGGACCAGCCGCCGGTGGTGGGGAAGCCCACCATGTCCATCGGGTCCTTGATGACGACGGGGATGCCGGCGAGCGGGCCGAGGGGTTCGCCGGCGGCGCGGCGGCGGTCGATCGCGCGGGCGTCGGCCAGTGCGTCGGGGTTGCGGAAGATGAGGGCGTTGTAGCGCGGGTTCAGCGCGTCGATGCGGGCGAGGAAGGCTTGGGTGAGGGCCTCGCAGGTGAAGCGGCCTTCCGCCATGCCGCGCTGGGCCTGTTCGACCGTCATTTCCGTCACGTCGATGTCGGGCATGGTTTTGTCTCTCACAGGATGAAGGGCAGGTCTGTGTCGCCAGTCCTGCCGCCGAGGGCGGTGATCAGGGCATGGGCCTGGCCGCGGTGATGGGCCTGGTGGTTGAACATGTGGACGACCAGGATGTTGCGCGGCTGGCGCATCTCGCGCTGCACGGAGCCGCTGAACCAGGTGAGTTCGCTGTCGAGCCAGTCCTGGGTGACGGTTTGCGACCAGGCGAGCAGGCGGGCATCGGCCTCGGTGCGGGCGGCGTGGAGTTCGGCGAAACCGGCGTAGAGGGTGGGGCTTTCCGTCTGCGCGATCGCCGGCTTGTCCCAGCCGGCGAAGCGGGACATCCACATGCGATCGGCCCAGAGAATGTGGCAGAGCGTGCCGTGCAGCGTGCCGAAGAAGGCGCCGCGATCCTCCTTGCGCCGGGCGTCGGGGAGTGTGGCGGCGGCTTCATACCACCGGCGGTTCGCCTCGGCGTTGTAGCGGGCCATGAGGTGAACGTACGCGGGTGTGATCATTGCAGCCTCCTTGCCGCCAGGGTCTCGCGAGCATTGCACGGACGTGCGGCGAAGCGTAGCCTCCCCGCAACCGTATCCCGCTCCGGGAGTGCCAGAATGAACGTCCAGCTTCGCGAAACCTCCGTGCTGCAATCCACCGCCGCCAGCCGGCTGGCGGTTGCCGATTGCGACATCCATCCGGCGACGCGCTCGGAGAAGGATCTGCACCCCTGGCTGGCGCGCAAGTGGATCGACCATATCGCCGAGTTCGGCCGGCCGGCGCGGCATGGCTGGATCGCGGGGCCGGCCTATCCCAAGGCGCAGCCGAATGCCTCCCGCCGCGACGCCTATCCGCCCGAGGGTGGGCGGCAGGGGAGCAGCCTCTCCTTCATGCAGGTGCAGCATCTCGACGCCAACAACGTCGAACTCGGCATCCTCAACCCGCTCGGCTCCGGCCAGGGCGTGCAGAACCCCGATCTGTCCAGCGCCATCTGCCACGCCACCAATGAGTGGCAGATCGCCGAATGGACCGGCAAGGACAGCCGTCTCAAGGGCTCCGTGGTGGTGAATTACGAGGACGGGCCGGAAGCCGCCGCCGAAATCCGCCGCTACGCGGGGAATAAGAACTTCGTGCAGGTCCTGCTGCTGACCCGCACCGCCGAGCCGCTCGGCGCGCGGCGCTACTGGCCGATCTATGAGGCCGCCAGCGAGGCCGGCCTCGCGGTTGCCATCCACGCCTTCGGCTATGGCGGCAATCCCATCACCACCGCGGGCTGGCCGAGCTACTACATCGAGGAAATGGTCGGCCACGCCCAGACCAGCGAGGCGGTGGTGACCAGCCTGGTGACGGAGGGGGTGTTCGCCCGCTTCCCCAAGCTGAAGGTCATCATGGTCGAAGGCGGTTTCGCCTGGGCGCCGGCGCTGGCCTGGCGCCTCGACAAGACCTGGAAGCGGCTGAAGGCGGAAACCCCGCTGCTGATCCGCGCGCCGTCCGACTACATCCGCGACCATGTCTGGTGGACCAGCCAGCCCATGGAAGAGCCCGAACCCCGCGAACACCTGCTCGACACCATCGGCTGGATGGGCTGGGACCGGCTGCTGTTCGCCACCGACTACCCCCACTGGGATTTCGATGACCCCGCAACCTGCCT
>CAIYPH010000556.1 GCA_903928045.1 uncultured Rhodospirillales bacterium | reverse complement strand
CGCATTGGCGGCTGCCTGATGGAACGTGACGTCAACCAGGCGCTGGCCCGCGAATTCGGTCTCAGCGCCGATGAATATGCCCGCGTGCTCGACATCATGGGACGCACCCCCTCGCTCACCGAGCTCGGCATTTTCTCGGTCATGTGGTCCGAGCACTGCTCCTATAAATCCTCGCGGGTCTGGCTGAAGACGCTGCCGACCAAGGCGCCCTGGGTGATCCACGGGCCGGGCGAGAATGCGGGGGTGGTGGATATCGGCGAGGGGCTCGCCGCAATCTTCAAGATGGAGAGCCACAACCACCCGAGCTTCATCGAGCCCTACCAGGGCGCGGCCACCGGCGTGGGCGGCATCCTGCGGGACGTGTTCACCATGGGTGCGCGGCCGATCGCCAACCTCAACGCGCTGCGCTTCGGCGACCCGGCGTTGCCGCGGACGAAGCGGATCGTCGATGGCGTGGTGCGCGGCATCGGCGGCTACGGCAATTGTGTGGGGGTGCCGACGGTTGGCGGTGAGATCAACTTCCACCCCTCCTATAACGGCAATCCGCTGGTCAACGCGATGACGGTGGGAATCGCCGACAAGACCAAGATTTTCCTCTCGGCGGCGGCCGGCATCGGCAACCCCGTGGTGTACGTGGGCTCCAAGACGGGGCGCGATGGCATCCATGGCGCCACCATGGCCTCGGCCGAGTTCGGTAGGGATTCCGAGGAGAAGCGGCCGACCGTGCAGGTGGGTGACCCCTTCACCGAGAAGCTGCTGATCGAGGCAACGCTGGAGCTGATGGCCTCGGGCGCGGTGGCCGCGATCCAGGACATGGGCGCCGCGGGCCTGACCTCCTCCACCGTCGAGATGGCGGGCAAGGGCGGCGTCGGCATCGAGCTCGATCTCGATCATGTGCCGCAGCGCGAAACCCATATGACCGCCTATGAGATGATGCTCTCCGAATCCCAGGAGCGCATGCTGATGGTGCTGCGGCCCGACCGGCAGGACGTCGCGCGGGCGATCTTCGAGAAATGGGACCTCGATTTCGCGGTAATCGGCGTGCTGACCGATACCGGGCGCATCGTGGTGAAGCACCAGGGCGAGATCGAGGCCGATATCCCGCTCGATCCGCTGGCGGAGCAGGCGCCGCTGTATCATCGCCCGACCGAGGAGACGCCGAAGCGGGCGGCGCTTGGCGAGGTGGCCGATCCCGTTGGTCTGGCCGCCGCGTTGGAGAAGCTCATCGCCTGCCCCGACCTCGCCTCGCGCGCCTGGGTGTGGGACCAGTATGACAGCACCGTTGGCGGGCAAACCGTGAAGCGGCCGGGCGGGGCGGATGCCGCGATCGTCAAGATCGAGGGGCGCAAGCTCGCGCTGGCGCTGACCACGGATTGCACGCCGCGCTATGTGCACGCCGATCCCGAGGCCGGTGGCGCCCAGGCGGTGGCCGAGGCGTGGCGCAATATCACCGCGACTGGTGCGCGGCCGCTGGCGATCACCGACAATATGAACTTCGCAAACCCCGAGAAGCCCTTGATTATGGGGCAATTTGCCGCCTCGATCCGCGGCATGTCGGCGGCCTGCGTGGCGCTCGATTTCCCGGTCGTGTCGGGCAATGTCAGCCTCTACAACGAGACCGAGGGCAAGCCGATCCTGCCGACGCCGGCGATCGGCGGGCTTGGCGTTCTGGAGGATGCGGCCCAGGCGGTCGGCCTTGGCCTCGCGCCGGGGTTCGACCTCGTGCTGGTCGGCGGCACCAAGGGCTGGCTCGGCCAGTCGCTGTGGCTGCGCGAAGTGGCCGGTCGCGAGGATGGGCCGCCGCCGCCAGTCGATCTCGCGGCCGAGCGGTTCAATGGCGATTTCGTGCGCGGGCAGATCCTCGAAGGCCATGTCCGCGCCTGCCATGACGTGTCCGACGGCGGGCTGCTGGTGGCGGTGACGGAAATGGCGCTGGGCGGCGATACAGGTGCCCATCTGCTGCCTGGCCCGGCCGGGGTGGCGGCGCATGCGTTCTGGTTCGGCGAGGACCAGGGGCGCTACGTGCTGGCGGTGCAGGATGCCGCGGCCGTGCTGCAGGCCGCCGCCTTTGCCGGCGTGCCGGCGATGCGGATCGGCAGCAGTGGCGGCGCGGAATTGACACTTCCGGATGGTGCCACCATGTCACTGGTCGCGCTGCGCCGCGCGAATGAACGATTCTTCCCGGCCCTGATGGAACCCACCGGGTAACCTTTTGTTTGACCGCGTGATTCACGTTCGCCGACCTGTCGGCTGCTCACGATCACGCTCTAGGAGACTACTCCGACATGGCGATGCACGCCGCTGAAATCGAGGCCTTGATCAAGGCCGCCATCCCCGACGCCTCCGTGCGGATTGACGATCTCGCCGGAGACGGCGACCATTATGCCGCCGTTGTCGTCAGCGAGATCTTCCGCGGCAAATCCCGTGTGCAGCAGCACCAGATCGTCTACGCCGCCCTGCGCGGCCGCATGGGGGGCGAGCTTCACGCCCTCGCCTTACAGACCTCCGCCCCTTAATCTTCCAGAGAGGACCCCACCATGAGCGACCCGACCGCCGAGCGCATCCAGTCCGAGATCACCGAAAACCCCGTCATGCTCTACATGAAGGGCAACGCGATGTTCCCGCAGTGCGGCTTCTCCGCCCGCGTGGTGCAGATCCTCACCCACATGGGCGTGCCCTTCAAGACCGCCAACGTGCTGGAAGACGCGGCACTGCGTGACGGCATCAAGACCTTCTCGAACTGGCCGACCATTCCGCAGCTTTACGTGAAGGGCGAGTTCGTCGGCGGCTGCGACATCATCACCGAGATGTTCCAGTCCGGCGAGCTGGCGAGCATGCTCGACGAGAAGGGCATCGCCCACGAAGCCTCGGCCTGAGGTTTCGCCATGGTTGCGGCCCGCCGGCTGGTTGACCGGCCGATCATCGGGCCGGAACTGGGCGGCGGCATTGGGGAGAATATCCAGGGCCCCTCGCTGATCCGGGTGCCGAGTTGGGTGAAGAGCCCGCTCGGCGCCTACTACCTCTATTTCGCCGACCATAAGGGCAGCTACATCCGGCTGGCCTATGCCGATGCGCTGGAGGGTCCGTGGACCATCCACTCTCCCGGCAGCCTGCACCTCGCGGAGTCCCGCTTCCTCACCGCGCCGCCCGCGGTGACTGACGCGCAGGTGGCCGCAGCCGAGGCGCGCATGGCGGCGATGGGGATGCGCATCTCGCATGATGCACGCTCCGAGATCTCCACCCCGCATATCGCCTCACCCGACGTTCACGTGGATCACGCCAACCGGCGGATTCTGATGTATTTCCATGGGCTGGAAGATGTGGGCGATCAGGTCTCGCGGCTGGCGTTCTCGGAGGACGGCATCGCGTTTGCCGCCCTGCCGGAAGTGATCGGCCGCTCCTACATGCGGATTTTCCGGCACGGCGACTGGCATTACGCGCTCACCATGCCCGGCCGCATTTCGCGCTCGCGCGACGGCATTGGCGGCTGGGTGGATGGCCCGCTGCTGTTCAACCCCAATATGCGCCATGCCGCCGTGCGCAAGCAGGGCGACCGGCTGGAGGTGTTCTGGACCCAGGTGGGCGACGTGCCGGAGCGCATCCTGCTCTCGGTGATCGACCTCGCCGGCGACTGGATGGGCTGGCGCGAGGGGAAGGCGATCGAGGTGCTACGGCCGGAGCGGGACTGGGAGGGGGCGCGGGCGCCGCTGGAACCATCTGTCCGCAGCACCGCCTATGGGCGGGTGAACCAGTTGCGCGACCCGGCGATTTTCGAGGAGGGTGGGCGGTGCTTCCTGCTCTACGCCGTGGGCGGGGAGAGCGGCATCGGGATTGCCGAGATTTCCGAGGGTTAGGCGGCGTTGTGCGCCCGGGTGTGCAGGGTGATCGCAGCAAGAAAGGGGAACAGCGAGACGGCGAGGCAGCGAGAGGTTCGGGTAGAAGGCGCGGCGATCGGTCGTTGGTCGGGAGAAGAATACCCTCGCTGTCTCGCTGTCTCTTTGTGAACCTTCCTTTCGCTCGACACCAACGGGACTGTCTCCGTCGCGCGATTGCCCGTGCGGTCTTCGGGAAGGCTGGATTGCTTCGCTGCGCTCGCAATGACGACTATGGATAAATTTCTTTTGTTCGATTTTTGTTCTTGACATTATGCCTTGGATGGGTATGATGGCGGGAGTGATTCATCTCGAACAAAGGACCCCCTGCGATGCCGCCCCTTCCCGCACTCCTGCACAGCCTGCTGCGCTTCGCCGCGCTGCGTCTGGCGTTGCTGCTGGGGGGCGTTCTGGTACAGCGCGAGCGGCGTCTGCGGGCGCGGCTCGCGGCGCTGCCGGAGCGGCATCGGCGGCGGGCGGGGCTGCTGCGTGAATTGGCGAAGCTGACCCGGGCGCGCGACGCGCTGACGGATTGGGCGTTTTTCGTGGATGCGGGCACGCGCGGCAAGGCGGCCGAGGTGGCACGCTGCGTGAACGATGCCGGGCGGCGCGCTTTGGCGCGGCGGTTCGGGCTGCTGATGTGGCGCAATCGGGGCGCGCGGAGAATCGCGCGCCGGGCAGCGCTGGCGGCCGTGGCCCTCCTGGCCGAGCGATGTACGGGCTTCCCTGCCGTCGCGTGTTGACCATCCCTGCGCTTCGTTGGGGTGGCGATGACGCATGCCAACTCGCCGAAATCCCCCTCCCCGCTTGCGCCCAGCCACGGTTTCCCTGATATCCCGGAGCAACCATCCGGAGGAAACCGCAATGTCCCAAACCACCCGCCGCGCCTTGCTCGCTGCCGGCACCGCTCTGCCGATGTTCGCCATCCGCACCCGCCCCGCCTCGGCGGCGGAGTTCTCCTATAAATACGCCAACAACTCGCCGGTGACGCATCCGCTGTCGATCCGCACCACCGAGGCCGCTTCGCGCATCCGCGAGAAGACCGGCGGGCGCGTCGATATCCAGGTGTTCCCCAACAACCAGCTGGGCTCTGATACCGACATGCTCTCCCAGCTCCGCTCGGGCGCCATCGAGTTCTTCACCCTTTCCGGCCTGATTCTCTCGACGCTGGTGCCGGTGGCCTCGATCAACGGCGTCGGCTTCGCGTTCAAGGATTACGGCCAGGTGTGGCCGGCGATGGATGGGGCGCTCGGCGCCCATGTGCGGGCCGAGATCGCCAAGCGCGGCCTCTATGCCTTCGCCAAGCAGTACGACAACGGCTACCGCCAGATCACCAGCTCGACCAAGCCGATCAAGGGGCCGGAGGATCTCAACGGGTTCAAGATCCGTGTCCCCCCCTCCCCGCTCTGGACCTCGATGTTCAAGGCCTTCGGGGCCGCTCCGGCCTCGATCAACTTCTCCGAGACATATTCAGCGCTGCAGACCCGCATCGTCGACGGGCAGGAGAACCCGCTCGCCATCATCGATGCGGCCAAGCTCTACGAGGTGCAGAAATATCTCACGGTGACCAACCATATGTGGGACGGGTTCTGGTTCCTTGCCAACCGCAAGGCCTTTGAGGCCATGCCGGCCGATCTGCGCGGCATCGTGGAAGGGGAGTTCAACGCCTCGGCGATCACCCAGCGCGAGGATATCTTCAAGCTCAACACCTCGCTGCGCAGCGCGCTCGAGGGCAAGGGGCTGCAATTCCTCGATAGTGACGCGAGCCTGTTCCGCGCCGCGCTGAAGAAGGCCGGGTTCTACGCGGAGTGGAAGGAGAAGTTCGGCGCCGATTCGTGGAAGACGCTGGAAGACGCCGTGGGCGGGCTGTCCTGACGCCATGGAACTGAACCGCGCGGAGGCGGCTGACGGGCTGACAGACCGCTGGCAGACGGGCCGCCTCCACGCGATGCTGCGCCATGCCGTGGAGGTGCCGACGGCGCTGCTGGTGCTGGTGGAGATCGGCGTGCTGCTGGCCGGCGTGGTCAGCCGCTTCGTGTTCCACAAGCCCTTCGTGTGGTCGGACGAGCTGGCCTCGATCCTGTTCCTGTGGCTGGCGATGTTCGGCGCGGTGATCGCGCTGCAACGCGGCCAGCATATGCGCCTCACCGCCATCGTCGCCGCCCTGCCGGCGCGCTGGCAGGACCGCGCGGCGGCGCTCGCCGTGCTGGTGCCGCTCGGCTTCATCGCCGTGGTGCTGCCGCAGGCCTGGGAATACGCGGCCGACGAGTGGTACATCGAGACGCCCGCGCTCGGCTGGTCCAACATCGTCCGCGCGGCGGCGATCCCGGCGGGGATGGCGATCATGCTGGCGGAATGCCTGCTGGCGCTGGCCACGCTGCGGGGCCGCGCGGTGGTTGAGGTGGCGGTGGCGCTGGCCGTGCTGGCCGCGGCGCTGTGGCTCGGGGCGCCGGGCCTGAAGGCGATCGGCAACTGGAACCTGCTGGTATTCTTCGTCGCGCTGCTGGCCGCCTTCGTGCTGCTGGGCGCGCCCATTGGTTTTGCCTTCGGCACCGCGACGGTGGCCTTCCTGCTATGTGCCACCCGCACCCCGCTCACCCTCGTGGTTTCGCGGATGGATGAGGGGATGAGCGGGCTGGTGCTGCTCGCGGTGCCGCTATTCGTGTTTCTCGGCCTGCTGATCGAGATGACCGGGATGGCCCGCGCCATGGTGGCGTTCCTCGCCGGGCTGCTCGGGCATGTCCGCGGCGGGCTCTATTACGTGCTGCTGGGTGCGATGTACCTGGTCTCCGGGATTTCCGGCTCCAAGGCGGCCGATATGGCGGCGGTGGCACCGGTGCTGTTCCCGGAGATGAAGAAGCGCGGCGCCAATGATGGCGAGCTGATCGCCATCCTCTCGGCCTCCGGTGCGATGAGCGAGACGATCCCGCCGAGCCTGGTGCTGATCACCATCGGCTCCGTCACCGGCGTCTCCATCGCCGCCTTGTTCACCGGCGGGTTGCTGCCCGGGCTGGTGCTGGCCCTCGCGCTGGCCGTGGTGGCGTGGCACCGCTCGCGCGGCGAGGCGGTGGGGGCGCGGACCTCTGGCGCCGTGATCCTGCGGACGTTGCTGGTGGCGCTGCCCTCGCTGCTGCTGCCTTTCGTGATCCGCACCGCCGTGGTGGAGGGGGTGGCGACGGCGACGGAGGTCTCCACCATCGGCATCGTCTACGCGGTGGCGGTGGGCATCGTGGTGTATCGGCAGTTCGATTGGCGGCGCATCTACCCGATGTTGCTGGAGACGGCTGCCCTCTCGGGCGCTATTTTGCTGATCATCGGCACGGCGACCGGCATGGCCTGGGGGCTCACCCAGTCCGGCTTCTCGCGCCAGCTGGCCGCGGCGATGGCGGGGGTGCCGGGCGGCGCGATCGGCTTCATGCTGATTTCGATCGTCGCCTTCATCGTGCTGGGCAGCGTGCTGGAGGG
>CAIYPH010000555.1 GCA_903928045.1 uncultured Rhodospirillales bacterium | reverse complement strand
TTTTCAAAAAAGAACCGCTTTCTTGCCTTGCCTTAGAAGAAAAAAAGGAAACGAAATGTCCTACAACGTGGGCGACCTCGTCGCCGAGTTCCTCTCCGCCATCAACGTCGATACCGTGTTCGGCATCGTCTCCGTTCACAACATCCCGATGCTCGACGGCATCGGCCGCCGCAACACCATCCGCTTCGTGATGGCCCGCGGCGAGGCCGGCGCCTCCCACATGGCGGACGGCTACGCCCGCACCACCGGCAAACTCGGCGTGCTATTCTCCTCCACCGGCCCGGGTGCGGCCAATGCGGTGCCGGGCCTGGTGGAAGCCGGCTTCGCGGCCTCGCCGGTGCTCCACATCACCGGCCAGACCGGCACCAAGTTCATCGGCCGCGGCATGGGCACCGCGCATGAAGTGCCGGACCAGATCGGCATGCTCCGCTCCGTCAGCAAGGCCGCCTTCCAGATCCTCTCCGCCCAGCAGGCCCTCGGCATCCTCACCCAGGCCGCCGTAACCGCACTCAGCGCCCCGCGGGGCCCGGTGAGCGTGGAAATCCCGATCGACGTGCAGCGCACCGCCATCGCCCGCCCCGCCGCGCTCGACACGCTGGAACTCATCCTGCCGCCCCCGCTGGTGCCCTCCGAAGCCGCGCTCGACGCGCTGGCCGAGGTGGTGCGCAAGGCCAAGCGCCCGATCCTGTGGCTGGGCGCCGGCGCCCGCGAGGCCGCCGCCCCAGCCCGCAAGCTGCTCGACATGGGCTTCGGCATGGTCACCTCCTGGGCCGGCCGCGGCACCATCGAGGAGGACCATCCCCGCAACCTCGGCGGCCTCAACGGCAACGGCGTGCCGGCGGTGCAGGCGTTCTACGCCCAGTCCGACCTCATGCTGGTCGCCGCCTCCCGCCTGCGCGGTCATGAAACGGCGGAGTTCAACGTCAAGCTGCCCACCAATCTCGTGCAGATCGACATCGACCCCACCGCCGAGGGCCGCACATATCCCTGCACAATGTTCGTCAACGGTGACGTGACGCTGGTGCTGGATGGCCTTGCCAAGCGGCTGGCCGGCTGGGCGCCGGAGCCCGGCTATCAGGACGCTTTCGCCGCCATGAAGCGCCAGGCCCGGGCCGATTTCGCCGCCACCATGGGCCCCTACGCCACCTTCCCCGCCGACCTCCGCGCCGCCCTGCCGCGTGGCACCGTGTGGGCGCGCGACATCACCATCAACCACTCCACCTGGGGCAACCGCCTGTTTGACCTCTACGGCCCGCGCGACAGCGTCTACCCGATCGGCGCTGCCATCGGCGCCGGCCTCGGGCTCGGCATCGGTGCTGCCATCGGTGCGCCCGGCCGCCGCACCGTGATGATGACCGGCGACGGCGGCTTCTTCCTCACCATCGCCGAGCTCTGGACGGCCGTGCAGGACAAGGTGGACATCACCATCCTCGTGATGAATGACCGCGGCTACGGCGTGATCAAGCACATCCAGAACGCCCTCTACGGCGAACGCAACTTCTTCGCCGATCTCACCGGCCCCGAATTCAGCAAACTCGCCGACCTCGCGGGCATCCCCTACTTCCGGGTGGACCGCGCCGAGGATTTCGGCTCCACCGTCGCCGCCGCCGGAAAGGCGCCCGGCCCGTCGCTGGTCGAGGTCGACATGACGGCGATCGGCACCTTCCCGCCCTACGCCCCCTACGACAAGAAGCGGGGGTGACGCCTACAGCTTGGTGCGCAGTGACCACAACTCGGGGAAAAACCGCAACCCGAGCGCGCGCGCCAAGAATGGCACCCCGGAACTGCCGCCGGTGCCGCCCTTCATGCCGATGATGCGCTCGACCGTCTTGAGGTGACGGAAGCGCCATTGCTGGAAGCGGTCCTCGAGATCGACCAGCTTCTCCGCGAGGTCGTAGAGGTCCCAATGGGTCTCGACGTCGCGATAGACGGTGAGCCAGGCTGCCTCCACGCCGGGGTCGGCGGTGTAGGACAGGGCGACGTCGCGGTGCAGCACCGCCTCGGGCACAGCGATGCCGCGCCGTGCGAGCAGGCGCAGCGCCTCATCATACAAGCTCGGCGCCGCCAGCGCGGCCGACAGGCGCGCATGGGCTGGCGGATCGCCGCGATGCACCGCGATCAGTGCCGCGTCCTTGTTGCCCAGGCGGAATTCCAGCTCGCGATATTGGTAGGATTGGAAGCCGGAACTTGGCCCGAGATAGGGGCGCAGCCGCTGATAGTCATGCGGCGTCATCGTCGATAGCACGTCCCAGGATTGTATGAGCTGCTGCTGGATGCGCCCCACCCGCGCCAGCACCTTGAGCGGGACCGCCAGCGCGTCGGCGCGGATGCCGGCGAGGGCGGTGCCTAGCTCATGCAGCAGCAGCTTCATCCATAGCTCACTCGCCTGATGGATGATGATGAACAGCATCTCGTCATGCTCCCCGGAGCGGGGGAGTTGTGCGGTCAGCAGCCGGTCGAGGCCGAGATAGCCGCCATAGCTGTCGGCAGCCCCGACATCCCAATGGATGCCGCTCTCGGCCCGCGAATCCGGCCCTGTTGTCACACCCCGAGCACCGAGGCGGCGGGCTTGAACGCCACGCCCAGGTCGTCGGCAACCGCCTTGTAGGTGACGACGCCGGCATGCACGTTGAGGCCGTTGCAGAGATGCACGTCGTCGATCAGCGCCTGCCGCCAGCCCTTATTGGCCAGCGCCATCACGAAGGGCAGGGTCGCATTGCCGAGCGCGATGGTGGAGGTGCGGGCGACGGCGCCCGGCATGTTGGTCACGCAGTAATGCACCACGCCTTCCTCGATATAGGTCGGGCTGGCATGGGTGGTGGGCTTGCTGGTCTCAAGGCAGCCGCCCTGGTCGATGGCGATATCCACCACCACCGAGCCCGGCCGCATCTGCTTCACCATCGCGCGCGTCACCAGCTTCGGCGCCGCCGCACCCGGCACCAGCACGGCACCAACCACAAGATCAGCATCCACCACCGCCGACTCGATCGCCGCCGTCGTCGAGAACATCGTCTGCACCTGGGAGCCGAACTGCGCCTCGATCTCCTTCAACCGCGGCAGCGAACGGTCAATCACCGTCACATGCGCGCCGATGCCGACGGCCATGCGCATGGCATGCGTGCCGGAGACGCCGCCGCCGATGATCACCACCTTGCCGGCCGGCACGCCAGGCACGCCACCGAGCAGCACGCCGGCGCCACCCTGCTCCTTCTCCAGGCAATGCGCGCCCACCTGGATGGACATACGGCCGGCAACCTCGCTCATCGGCGCCAGCAAAGGCAGGGCGCCGCGCGCGTCGGTGACGGTCTCATAGGCAATGCAGGTGGCGCCGGACTTCATCAGCCCGATAGTCTGCTCCTTGTCGGCGGCGAGGTGGAGATAGGTGAACAGCACCTGGCCGGGCCGCAGCGCGGCGATCTCGGAGGGCTGCGGCTCCTTCACCTTCACGATCATGTCGGCCGCGGCGAACACCTCGGCCGCGGTCGCGACGATGGAGGCGCCGGCCGCGCGATACGCGTCATCGGTAAAGCCGATGCCGGTGGCGGCATCCTGCTGGACGACGACCTCGTGGCCATGCACGGTAAGCTCGCGCACCGCCGCCGGGGTCAACCCCACGCGGTACTCGTGGGTCTTGATTTCCTTGGGGACGCCGACCTTCATCTGAAGCACTCCATTGCCGTCGTTGAATCTGTTGGACTCGAAATACGCCGCGTGCTGCGGTGCACCATCATAGAAGGGAGATCGGCGTGACGAAACCCGTAGTCCTGCATGTCGGGCAAATCGTCGAACCCTACGCACCGCGCTACCGCGCGGCTTTCGACCTCATCGAATATCTCCCCGGCGGCCCCTTGCCCGCCAACCCTGGCGAAATCAAGGCAATCATCGCTGCCGCCCCGGTTCCCGCGGCGCTGATGGCGGCGCTGCCGAACCTATCGATCGTGGCCGCCTTCGGCGCCGGCGTCGACAAGATCGACCTCGCCTATGCCCGAACCCACGGTATCCGCGTCGCCAACGCGCCAGACCCGACGGTCGGCTGCGTGGCGGACATGGCGATGGCCCTGCTGCTCGCAGTCGCCCGCGGCATCGTGGCAGGCGACGCCTTCGTCCGTGCCGGGCGCTGGATGGAGGGGCAATTCCCCCTGCTACCCCGCATCCACAGCCGCCGCATGGGCATTCTGGGCCTGGGCCGCATCGGCAGCGCCATCGCCCGCCGCGGCAATGGGTTCGACATGCCGGTCGCCTACCACAGCCGCACCCCAGTGGCAGGCGCGCCCTACGCCTACATGCCGGATGTCCTCTCGCTCGCGACCTGGGCTGAAATCCTGGTCGTCGCCTGCCCCGGCGGCGAAGCCACCCGCCACCTGGTCAACGCCGATGTCCTCCACGCCCTCGGCCCTACCGGCATCGTGGTCAACATCGCCCGCGGCACCATTATCGACGAACCGGCCCTGATCGCCGCCCTCGAAACCGGCGAAATCGCCGGCGCAGGCCTCGACGTCTTCGAGGCCGAACCCTTCGTCCCCCCGGCCCTGCGCACCGCCCCCAACACCGTCCTGATGCCCCACCGCGGCGGCGGCACCATCGAAACCTGGGCCGAAACCGCCGACACGGTCATCGCCGCCATCACCACCCACCTTACCGGCGGCCGCCCACCTGGAACGCTCCCCGGTTTCTGAACGAACCCCGCTTGCGTTCTCCCCGCACGCGTGTATTTTCCCGCCGCTTCCGACAGGCCGGAGAGATGGCCGAGCGGCTTAAGGCGCACGCTTGGAAAGCGTGTGTGCGTTAACGCGTACCGTGGGTTCGAATCCCACTCTCTCCGCCAATTCACTTTCGAATCCCAGTCTCCGGCTTGGCCGGTAGCGCCGTGAGGCGCAGGTTTCCTGCGGTTTTCAGAGGGGACCTGTTGACCGGCTCGACGGCTGTGAGGCCGAAAATCGCTCTCTGAGGGCGGGTTCTCTCCGGACCTGTGGACTGCCGTGATTTAGTACACTTCTAGAAAATATAGTAATTCAATGTGTTGTCGGTGGCGGCGGGGCTTCGAGTTCGACAAACCTATTGACCTGCGAGAGACACAGGGGTCGAAGCTCAACCACCCCCTCATTTCGTTTATGCAAATAGCCCGTTAAATTGGCTGGCCTGTGA
>CAIYPH010000554.1 GCA_903928045.1 uncultured Rhodospirillales bacterium | reverse complement strand
TCACAGGCCAGCCAATTTAACGGGCTATTTGCATAGACGAAATGAGGGGGTGGTTGAGCAAGAGGATCGCTATGCGGGCCGACAAGACAGACCAAAGCTTCTCCGCGTTGATCTACCTCGCAGGAGCCGTCATCAATTCACGATGAACCTCAACAGACCCTAGCCCACCAAGCTCCAAAACGATGGCTTTCGGCCCTGGTCTTGGCGCAAGCGGGTCTGGTAAGTCTCGTGCGTCTCGTGGCCCTGATAATCCGTTATCATCGACGCTAGCGCGGCACATTCCCGCAGGTGACGAGCGGCGTGCCGGTAGCGGCTGGATCGTGCCATGCTCAAGGTAAAGTCGATCATCGCCCTCAGCACCAGGGTGGCCGCCAGCGGATACTTCGCCACCAGCGTATCCGCAGTTGGGCTCAGAATTTCGTAGTGGTCCCCATCCAAGTCTGCCCCGGGCTCGGTAACAAGTTTGGCTGCCCGGTCCAGAGCCGGCCAGGAGATAAGAAACGACAAAGCGCCCAACCGGCTGCGGAAGCGCTGGGCATAATCAAGCGCCGTTTGCTCGGCCTCGACGTCATCGAAATCAGGTAGTCGCTTCAAATATGCCCGCAGATGCACTGACGATAGTGACCGCTCGAAACAACTCCAACGAACGCGCTGGGCGTCCTCGGTGCGGCCGAGTGCGTCGAGTACATCGATCCGCGCATCCTCCCATTCAAAATCCGGCCAGTCCGAATTCAGGGAGGATCGGTACTCGGCCGCGTCGATGACGAGCAGGGCATCGTTGGCCCGGCCTGCGGCCAGAAGCCGGCGGGCAATTTCCGCAGCGATCCTTGGAACCTTGCGAGTGGCATCGTCATACTGCGACATGAAAGCATCGGCGTCGCCCTCAACGTCGGCCAGGTCCCGCAAAGCCAGGCGGACCGTGCTGAGGCGCGACCGCTCCTCGATCTCATCGGCGTAGATTGGCCCCGACGACGACGACCAGCCGATCTTCACCCGATCCTTGTCTGCTGGCCGCCGGACCGGCGTATCGGAAAGGTCAGCGATACGTCGTTTGAGATGTTTGACCCCTTTCTGACCAAGCGCTGGGGCAACGAGAGTTATCAGACCGTCGAACTGCCCATAATCATTGGCAATAAGAACTGAGAATACCTGGTCGGCTAGGTGCTCTGCATCGGGTTTGGCTTTCTGCGCAAGCACGCCAAGGTCCTGACATGCCATGTGGAAAATGCCGATCACGGTGCCGCTGCTGTCATCGCAACGCGCGAAGATCGGCTTGGCCAAGTCCATGAAGCGCCATAGCAGTTCGAGGGCTTCCTCAGGATCCGCCTGCGCCACGGTCTCGACGATCGCCTTGCGCTGGGTGTCGAGATCGGCCGCCAAAGACCGCAAGCCGGACCAGTTCACAAACGATTGCGAGCGGGCGATGATGGACAGCCGCTTGCGCACTTCCTTCGCGAGGTCTGCCGGGCTCTGCGCCGCCGCAAGCGCCAACCGCAGGCGGCGCTTCACCGCGGCATCGCCTTGGCTGATTTCCAGTAACAACTCGACCAGGCGTTCCGCCCCGAGAGATTCGAGGTTCCGGGCGTTGAGTGTTGTCTTCGTGGCCATGTCGCGCTTAAACCAACTGAGAATATGCAATCCGCCGAGGGCAAAGGCATCAACCGTCCTGCGCAACTTGTGCACACAGGACTGCCGTGCTGGGCGAGCCGATGGGAAAGAGCTACCTGAAGGCCGGTGCCGAAACAAGCCCGGAGCCGCACCGGTTCTCTCGTAACACTTCTAAAACCCAACCCGACGCCACTCGACCATTGGCTATGTCAGCCCTATGGAATTCGCGCGGCTCGCCGCAGCGGCTTAAACCAAGTGTCCGCGAAACCGGGAGCAGCTCAGCACCGAGTCATCGCGGTTGTCGCGCAGCATCGGCGGGCGGGAGCCGATCGGTGCCCAGACGTAGGCGATTGAGCCCTTCTGGCCCACCCTGGCTTCGTCTTGGAACCAGATCTCGAGCGGCTTGCCGGCGGCGGCCTGTTCCAGCACATCCTGGGTGCCATCGCGGCACTCCGGCCGCCACCGTCGATCCGATGTTGAGGATTGGCTGCATCGCCGTGGGGTACCAAGGAAGGTCGCAGGGGCTGTGCGTCCCGATCCTGGCAGATGGGCCGGGATGCAGCCTCCGAAGTCCCCCTCGACCAGTCAGCAAGGCTCCAGCGACGGTCCCACCCAACCAGACGTTGCCACACACCCCGTTCGCCGGATATCGTGCCTTCGTGACCGCTGGCTTGGGTCGTCATTCGGGAAATACCGGTTCATTCATTTGCACCGCGGCTGGTCGTTTAGCCGCGGTGCAATGGGTGAAAAGTTTTTTGGTTCTTTTTTTCAAAAAAGAACGTCCTTCCTTCTAGTCGAACGCCGGCACCTCCCGCGCCAGCCCACCGAACAGCTCCAGCATCCGCTCCCGCCACGCATGCACCGCGTCGTCCGCCGCCAGCAGCGCGAACGGGCTGGTGCAGCGCGCCCACTGGAACGCGCCGAACACCGCGTAGTCGGCGTAGTCGGGTTCCGCGCCGCCCATGTAGTCCTGGCCGGCCAGCACGTGGCGCAGCGGCGCCAGCAGGGCGTGGAACTGTGGCAGCTTCTCCTCCCGTCCCGCCGTCACCTGCGCCAGCGTCATGCCGAAGCGCGCCTCGCGGCTGGCGATGAAATATTCGCGCCCGCGCGCGTCCAGCACCGCAGGGATGTCCGACACGATCAGCCGCACGATCGCCGGGTGCAGCACCGCGTTGGTCCAGGCTAGGGTGAAGCGGCGGGCGGCGATGTCGCCCTGGAACAGCGAGGGCGCGTTGGAATAGGCCTCGTCCAGGTATTCGGCGATCGGCGTGGAATCGTGGATCACGCGGTCGTCGTCCACCAGCACAGGCACATTGTCGGTGCCCGCGAAGGCCAGCCGGTCGGTCTCGGTGAACCGCCACGGCACCACATCGGCTTCCAGCCCCTTGTGGGCCAGCGCCATGCGGATGCGCCAGCAATAGGGGCTGAAGCGGCGCGCCGGATCGGCGCCGACGAGTTCGTAAAGCTGTCGCGGCATAGGGGACGTCCTCCAGGGGAATCGCATATGGCGGTTTTCTGCGGTTTTAGGCTTGCGGCGCGATGGCTGATTGGATTCCAACCCTGCATGTCACCGCAGGGGCGCCTCGATAGAAGAGTTCATATCGTGTTTTTCGTCGGTTTCCGATCCTCGGCAAGATAATTTCCGGCATAATCTGTATGAGGTCCTGCTCATCGCGTTGTGTACGTTGCTTTGCGGTGGCGAGGATTGCTCCGATATGGAGGCTTTTGGTCGCGCCAAGCAGCCTTTCCTTCGCCAGTTCCTACGCCTGAGGCATGGCATCCCGAGCCACGATACCTTCAGTCGGGTGTTTCGCCATCTCGATCCCAAGCCCTTTCAGCCCTCATCGCCCTCGGCCTGCTCTCCGGCATCTCGCAGATGATCAACGCCCGCGCCTACGCCCTCGCCCCCGTCTCCGCCCTCGGCCCGTTCGACTATTCCTCCATGCTCTGGGCCGTCGCCCTGGGCTGGCTCTGCTTCGGCGAAACCCCCAATATGGCCGCCATGCAGGGCGCAGTGGTGATCGCGCTCGCCGGCCTCTATTCCCTGCATTCCGAACAACGCCGGCGCGGCCGGGAAAAGGGGATCGCATGAACTTCTACACCGAGGCCGAACCCACCCGCGGCGCCGTCCTCCCCGTCGCCCCCGGCATCACCCGCATCGTCGCCCCCAACCCCGGCGGCTTCACCTACTGGGGAACCAACACCTACCTCATCGAATCCCCCGAAGGCGTCACCGTCCTCGATCCCGGCCCCGCCAGCCAACCCCACCTCGAAGCCATCCTCACCGCCACCTCCGGCCGCATCGCCCGCATCCTCGTCAGCCACACCCATAACGACCACATCGACGGCCTCCCCGCCCTCAAAGCCGCGACCGGAGCCCCCACCTACGGCTACCACACCTCCGCCACCCCCGATTTCACCCCCGACCATCCCCTCGACGACGGTGACGAAATCGCCGGCTGGACCGCCCTCTACACCCCCGGCCACGCCTCCGATCACCTCTGCTTCGCCCGCAACGGCCTCGTCTTCAGCGCCGACCACATCATGGGCTGGTCCACCTCCGTCGTCTCCCCGCCCCAGGGGAACATGACCCACTACTTCGCCTCGCTCCGCCGCATGCTCGCCCGCCCCGACACACACTACTTCCCCGGCCACGGCCCCACCGTGACCGACCCCGCGGCCTACGGAACCTTCCTCCTCAACCACCGCCTCGCCCGCGAAGCCGCCATCGCCGCCGCCCTCGCCGCCGGGCCGCGCGCGCCGATGGAGATCGTGCTGGCGCTCTACACCGACCTCAAACCCACCCTCCGCCCCGCCGCCGAACGCTCCGTCACCGCCCACCTCCACAAACTCCGCGACGACGGGCGGGCGGCCGAACGCGACGGGCTGTGGCACGCTGCGTAAGAGTCTGACTCGGAATTGATGAAAACGGATCACGCTCGTGCCAGGCGTCTGGTGAGCAGGCGGATGTGTGCGATGAGCAACCATGCGCTCGCGCTGGAGATCGTCGCCTCGAAATC
>CAIYPH010000553.1 GCA_903928045.1 uncultured Rhodospirillales bacterium | reverse complement strand
CTTGTCGTCGGTCATGTCAGCCGGTCTCCACGGGAGTGTCGGTTCGTCCGCCCCATTCGGTCCAGGAGCCATCATAGACGGCGCCGGCGGGCAGGCCGGCCTGGGTCATCGCCAGCGTCAGGATGCAGGCGGTGACGCCCGATCCGCAGGAGGTAACGACGGGGCGCGACCCATCCACCCCAGCGGCGGCGAGTTTCTCGCGCAGCGCGGCGGGGGGGAGCATGGTCTGGTCGGGGGCGAGGAGAGTGTTGTAGGGCAGGTTGGCGCTGCCGGGGATATGGCCGGCGCGGATGCCCGGGCGGATTTCCGGCACTTCGGCGCGAAAGCGATTGCCGGCGCGGGCATCGAGCACCAGTTCGGAATTGCTCGCGAGATTGCCGATGAGATCGCCGACGCCGCGCAGGCGCTGCGGGCGATAGGCGGGCAGGAAGGTCGCTGGCGTGGCGGCGGCGGGTTCCCCGGCTTCGCTGGCACGCCCTTCGGCCAGCCACTTGGGCAGCCCGCCATCGAGCACCGAGGCCTTGTCATGCCCGAACAACCCCATCAGCCACCAGCCGCGCGCGGCCGAGGCCAGCCCCTTCTGGTCGTAGAAGATGCAGTACGTGTCGTTGGAAATGCCGAGCGCCCCGGCCAGCTTGGCGAAGCGCCCGGGGGTGGGCACCATGTGCGGCAGCGCGGTGTCCTCATCGGCGAAGACGTCGATATCGAAGAACCGGGCGCCCGGGATATGGGCGAGGCGGAACTCCGTCAGCCCGTCCTTCGGCTCGTTGGGCAGATATTTCGTGGTGTCGAACACCGCGATGCCGGGGGCGCCGAGGGTGGCGGCGAGCCAGGCGGTGGATACCAATGCGTCGACCATGTCGGTCTCCTCCGTGTTCAGGCGCTCAGCGTGAGGGTGATGCGCCGGTTCTGCTTGCCTTTGTTTTCGATTTTCTGCACCGAGACCCGGCCGATCTCCGCGGTGCGCGACACATGCGTGCCGCCGCAGGGCTGCAGGTCCACCGGGGTGTCGCCGGCGCCGATGCGCACCAGGCGCAGCCGCCCGGTGCCGCGCGGCGGCTGCACCGAGAGGGTGCGCACCAGGCCGGGATTGGTGTCGAGGATGCTCTCATCCACCCACTCGGTGCTCACCGCATGATCACCGGCGATGAGGTCGTTGAGGCGGGCCTCGATGTCCTCCTTGGCGGGCGGTTCAGGGAGGTTGAAATCGAGGCGCGAGCGATCCGCGTTCACCGCGCCGCCGGTCACCGCGATGCCGGGCAGCACGGCGCAGAGCAGATGCAGCGTGGTGTGCATCCGCATCAGCGCGTGGCGGCGCTCCCAGTCGAGCGTCGCGCTCACCTCGGCACCGACCGGGGGCAGGGTGCTATCTGGAGCTGGCACATGGATATTGGTATCGCTCTCGCCCTTCAGCGTATCGGCGATCAACACGCTCCCGCCGTCCCAGTCGAGCCGCCCGCTGTCACCGGCCTGCCCCCCGGATCGGGCGTAAAACACGGTGCGGTCGAGCAGGATGCCCTCGGGGGAGGCGGCGAGCACGCGCGCCGTGCAGGAGGCGAGCGTGGCGTCCGCCATGTAGAGCCGTTCGGTCATTCGGGGTCCTTCCGCATTTGCGCGGCAGGATAGTGCGGCCACGCGGCGATGCCCACCGCGCGGCGCGCAAGTCTCTCACTCGACGCGGGACGCCTGCACCAGTTCGCGCACCCGCGCCGCCGCGGTGGACCCTTTGACGGCCTCGCGCCACAGCGATTCCGCGACCCGCTGATGCGCGGCGATCGCCTCGTCGGCGCTGGTGATCATCGCCACGCCGACCGTGGTGCCCGGCGGCGTATCGGGCTGGAACGGGTTGACCGCGAGGGTCGCGCGGTCCCGCGCGCGGAGGATCTTGAAGGTTCCGGTCGGCTCGCTCACCGGCAGCACGCCGAATTGCAGCCCCATCGGCTCGGCCTCCATCATGTCGGCGATGTGCAGCAGTTCGGTCGCCGCGGCCTGGCGGCACAGGCGGCGCACCCGGTCCGACAGTTGCAGCGTGGCGCCGACCCCCTGCTCGAGGAACAGGCGCATCCGCCCGATCGGGATCATCGCAATAATGCTCGGCTTGCGCGAAAGATGGACTCGCTTCCGCGCATTGAGAATGCCGAGAATCTGTTCGGCGGAGGCGCGCTGGATCGCCCGGTCGCCGCCGGACTGCTCGGTGATCTCGGCGAGCGCGGTGGCGAGCGCGTTGTCATAGGCGTCGGTGGTGGTGAGGTAGCAGACCGCGGAGTCAACCAACAGCATCTGCTCGGCGGTTTCCTCGATTTGCCGGATACGCTCGAGGTAGCCAACCGGGCGATTGTAGTATTCAACCCCGATACCGAGCAGCGATAGCGGCGAAATCTTCAGCAGTTCGGCGAGGCGTTTGATGGTGTCGAGCTTGATCACCTCGCCTTTTTCGTAGCGATACAGGGCCGCGCGGGAGACGCCGAGCCGCGCCGCGATTTCTTCCGCGCGCAGGCCGGACTCCAGGCGGTAGGCACGCAGTTGCTGCCCGATCTCGGTGAAACGCATAGACGCGATCTCCTGCCATGATCGAGACGGTGACACCGGAACTGGGTCACCGTCTCAGAATCAATCTCTCGGATCATATTATGGCAGGCGTAAAGGTTAACGCAACCTTGCTTCAGCCGAGAAGACTGCGTTTCACGATTTTATGACGCGTCCAGACCCGCCATGGTTTCGATCGCCCGCACCAGCGCCGAGTGGTCCTGCTCCGCGCCGCCGAGCGCGGTGACCACCGAGAACATCTGCTGTGCGATCGCGGTGTTTGGCAAAGCCATGCCCATTTCCTTGGCCGAGGAGAGCGCCAGCGCCAAATCCTTCTGGTGCAGCCGGATGCGGAATCCAGGGTTGAACGTCCGGTTAATCATCCGCTCGGCATGCACTTCGAGGATGCGCGACGAGGCGAAGCCGCCGGTCAGCGCCTGGCGCACCTTGGCCGGGTCGGCGCCCGCCTTCTTCGCGAAGGTCAGGGCCTCCGAGACCGCCTGGATGTTGAGCGCGACGATGATCTGGTTGCAGACCTTGCAGACCTGACCCGCCCCGGCCTCATTGCCGATATGGGTGATGTTCTTGCCCATCAGGTCGAACAGCGGCTTGGCGCGCGCGAAGGCCGCCTCGGTGCCGCCGGCCATGATGGTGAGCGAGGCCGCCTTGGCGCCGACTTCGCCGCCGGATACAGGGGCGTCAACATAGTCGCAGCCGAGCGCGTTGATCCGCGCGGCGAAGGCCTTGGTGGCGGTCGGCGAGATCGACGACATGTCGATCACCAGCTTGCCGGCCGACAGCCCATCGGCCACGCCATGGGCGCCGAACAGCACCGCTTCCACATCGGGGGTATCGGGCACCATCAGGATGATCACCTCGGCGGCTTCCGCCACCGCCGCGGCATCGCCCACCACATGGGCGGCCGCTCGGATTTCGTCGGTCAGGCTGCTGCGATCCGGCACGATCAGCTCATGGCCGCCGTTCTTGAGGTTGAGCGCCATCGGGCGGCCCATGATGCCCAGGCCGATAAATCCGATCTTCATGTCATTTCTCCAGGAGAGGTGAGGTTCAAACGCCGTAGCGCTGGCGCCAGGCAAGCCCGGCGACCGTATCGCCGGCGGGGCGGTATTCGCAGCCGATCCAGCCCTGGTAGCCCAGTTCGTCGATGCGGCGGAAGACGAAGTCCCAGCCGATCTCGCCGGTGCCTGGCTCGTGGCGCAGCGGCACATCGGCGAGTTGCATATGGGCGATGATGGGCATGTGCAGCTCCATCCGCTTGGTGATGTCGCCCTCGGTGGTCTGGCAATGATAGATGTCGAACTGCAACCCGACCTTCTCGGCGCCGATCGCCGCGATCACGGCGGCGGCCTGGGCCATGGTGTTGAGGTGGAAGCCCGGCATGTCCCGATGGTTGATCGGCTCGAGGCAGAGCCGCACCCCCTGGGCCGATGCCTGTTCCGCCGCCCAGGCGACGTTGGCGGCGAACAGCGCGGCGGCGGTGCCGAACGCCGTGCCGGCGGGCGGGATGCCAGCCATGCAGTGCATCAGCTTGCAGTCGAGCCCGTGCGCATAGTCCAGCGCCTTCTTCACCCCCTCGCGGAACTCCGCCTGCCGTCCCGGCAGCGAGGCGGTTCCGCGCTCGCCTGCCGCCCAATCGCCCGGCGGCATGTTGAACAGCACCTGCTTCAGGCCGTTGTCATCGAGGCGCTTCTTCAGCTCGGCGGCGGGAAACTCGTAGGGGAAGAGGAACTCCACCGCCGTGAAGCCCGCCTTTGCCGCCGCGGCGAAGCGGTCGAGCATCGGCACTTCGTTGAACATCATCGATATATTGGCGGCCAGGCGCGGCATGGGGCGGTCCTCCTCGGTTGCGGCGAAACTACAGGCTGCGGCCGGACTTGGGTAGCTATCGCCCCAGAAACGCGCGCTGCACGAAGGCGTTGCCCAGCAGTTCTTCCCCCGTGCCGCCCAGCACGATTTCGCCCTTCTCCATGACATAGGCCCGCCCGGCGATTTTCAGCGACTGATGAACGTTCTGCTCCACCAGCACGATCGACACCCCACTTGCCGCCACGTCGCCGATCAGGCGGAACAGTTCGCGCACCCGCTGCGGCGCCAGGCCAAGCGAGGGCTCGTCGAGGATCATCAGCTTCGGCCCGCTCATCATCCCTCGCGCGATCGCCAGCATCTGCTGCTCGCCGCCGGACAGCGAGCCGGCGAGTTGGCCAGCGCGTTCGGCGAGGCGGGGGAACAGCGCGAAGGCCCGCGCCTCGGCGGCGGTGGCATCGGTGGAGCTGCGGGTGTAGCCGCCCATTTGCAGGTTCTCGCGCACCGTCATCTGCGGGAAGACCAGCCGCCCCTCCGGCACCAGGGTGATCCCCCTTCGCACCACGTCATGGCTCGGCCGGCCGGCGATTTCGGCGCCATCGAAGCGGATGGAGCCCGATTTCGGCCGCAAGGCGCCGGCGATCACCTTCACGGTGGTGGATTTCCCCGCCCCATTGGCGCCCAGCAGCGCGACGACCTCCCCCGCCCCGACGGAGAAGGAGACGCTGCGCACGGCGGCGGCGCCGTTATAGGCGAAAGCGAGGTCGGTGACATCGAGCAGGGGAGCGGCCATCCCTGGATGGTAAATCGAATTCGGGGCGCCCGGAAGCGTTTACCCGGCGTTCATTCTTTGCCGTCATGCTGCTGGCGGAGGTACCGCTCCATGAGCGTTTCGACATCCTACGCGCCCTTGTTCACCAACCTCTATGACAGCAACTCGACGAGCAGCGGGTTGCTGAACGCCCTCTATGGCAACTCCGGCCAATCGCTCGGCGCCGCCAATCCGCTGCAGGCGCTGCAGACCGCCGAGCTGAACCAGACCAAGGACATCGCGGTTACCGCCAAGGAACCGCAGGTCGCGCGCGATCTCGCGGCGTTCAAATCGGCAGTCGCCGCAGCGAAGGACCCGGCGGCTCTGCTGAACAACCCGACGGTGATGAAGGTTCTGCTCACCGCGAACGGCATGTCCGACCAGATCCCGTTCACCGCGCTGAGCCGCAAGGCGATGCTGTCCAACGCCAAGAGCACGACCTCGCTGGTCAGCAAGCTGAGCGCGGCGGATTCGCGATGGAAACCGATGGTGCAGACCTATGATTTTGCCAATAAGGGCCTCTCCGTCCTGAAGCAGCCCTCGGTGCTGAGTACGATCGCCAACGCCTATGCGGAGGTCACCTGGCGCCAGTCGCTCGATGCCACCACGCCGGGCCTGTCCAGCGCACTCGATTTCCGCTCCCGCGCCGCCACGGTGAAGACCGCGGACCAGGTGCTGGGGGACCCCGTGCTGCGTGACGTGATCACCACCGCGCTTGGCATCCCCATGCAGATCGCCTTCCAGGATCTCACCGCGCAGGAACACGCGATCACCAGCCGGCTCGATTTCAGCCAGCTCAAGAACGCGCATTTCGTCGACACGCTGACCCAGGAATACCTGCTGAACAAGGCCAACGCGTCAACCACTCAATCCAACCAGCCGACGCTCGACCAGTTGAGCGCCAAAGCGAGCGGGCTGATCGTTTAATCCATCAGCGCGGAGGCGAACACCGCGCCGGTCGTCCCATCGGTGATCCCCCGATCGGTGACATGGGGGCCGGGGTTGCAGGCGAGGCTGGCGCCGACGATCGCCTTGAAGGTGAGGATCGGCGGCTGCCAATCGACGATCGCATTGGCCGCGGATTTCAGCGCGGCAAACCCCGCGGCGACCTCGGGGGCGGGCGCGTCGGACAGCAGGCCGCAGACGGGCAGCGGTAGCAATGCGGTGACCTTTCCGGCGGTCGCGACGGCCATTCCCCCGCCGCAGCCGATCAGCGCATTGGCGGCGGCGGCCATGTCGGCGGGATCGCGGCCGAACACCACGAGGTTGTGGCTGTCATGGGCGACCGTGGTGGCGATCGCGCCACGCCAGCGGGACCATCCCTCCAGCACGCCGAGCACCGGGGCAGTGGCCGCGCGGCCGTGGCGATGGATGACCGCCATCATGATGGTGTGGTCGGGCAGGCGGATGACGCCGTTTTCCACCTTCGCGTCCGCCTCGCTCCATTCGGTGAAGCGCGGCTTGTTGACGGTGCGCAGCCGGGCGCTGTCACCCCCCGCGCGGAGCTGGAAATCGGACGGTGTCAGCGGGGCGACATGCAGGGTGTCGGCGGGCAAGCGCACCTGGTCGGGCCGGATCGGCGCGACCAACCGGCCGGCTTCAGCGACCACGCGGCCGGACGCGAGGACGGTATCGGCGCGCATGGATGTAAGGTCGTCGAACAGCACGATATCCGCCCGCCGGCCCGGCACGATGAGGCCGAGGTCGCGGCGGCCGAGGCGCATTGCGGCATTCAGGGTCGCGCAGCGCAGGGCGTCGATGGGGCGCATGCCATAGGCGATCAGGCGCTTCAATACGTCCTGCATCCCGCCGGCGGCAATGAGGTCATCGGGGAAGATGTCATCGGTGCAGATGGTCAGCGTCTGCGGCACATGCGGCAGGGTGGCGAGCGCCTGCACGGCGCCGGGGAGCACGTAGTCATGCGAGCCGCGGAGTTCGACCGTGAGCCCGGCGCGGAGTTTGGCGAGGAGGTCTTCCCCGGTGGTGATCTCGTGGTCGCTGCCGATTCCGCCGGCGAGGAAGCCGTGCAGATCGGCGCCGGCGAGGCCGCGGGCGTGGCCGCAGACCAGCTTGCCGGAGGCGAGGCCGGCCCCGACGATGCCGGACATATGGGCGCTGCGCTCGAGCACTCCGCGCATGTCCATCACCTCGGCGACGCCGATCACCTCCGGCCAGGATAGCATCTCCGCCATCTCCTTCCCCTCGAACTCGGCGCCGGCCAGTTCCAGGCCGGGGGCGGAGGGGACGCAGGAGGGGGCCATGACCAGGACGCGCAGCGGGAGGTCCCGCGAGGCGGCGACGGCCCAGCGGACGCCGTCGAGGCCGAGCACATTGCCGACTTCATGGGGGTCCCAGCACAGGGTGGTCGTTCCCTGCGGGACGACGGTTTCGGCGTAGCGGCGAGGGGTGATCATCGAGCTTTCGATATGCATGTGCATGTCGATCAGGCCCGGCGCGATGATTTTTCCTGACGCGTCGATGATGCGGGCGGCATCGGTGCGGCTGCCGGCTGGGTGGACGGAGGCGATGAGGGGGCCGACCAGGCCGATATCGGCGGGGCGGAGTTCGCTGGTCGCGACGTCGGCCAGCAGTCCGCCGGTGATGAGGAGGTCGAACGGGGCCCCGCGGGCGGCGCGGACCGCGCGATCGCGCAAAGCGGGGTCGTTCAGGTCATCGGGCTCTGGCATGCGAACAATCTCCGGGCTGCGTTGACAGGCTGGCTGGCTTCTCCGACCGTAGACCGAACCTGGCAGGAGAGGGAGGGTCGGATGACCGGATCGGCGGATGTGACGGCGGCGGATCGGCGGAATTGGGCGGAGGGCAATCTCTCCTTCGATGAGAGCCGGCGGCGGATCGCCGAGGCCTCGCAGTGGCTGGCGGGCGGGGTGTCGTCCAATTTTCGCGCGGGGATACAGCCCACACCGCTGGTGTTCGAGCGGGCGGATGGGGCGTATCTGTTTGACGCGGATGGCAACCGGTTGATCGACTACTATCTCGGCATGGGGCCGATGATCCTCGGGCACACGCCGGCCGACGTGATCGCGGCGGCGACGGCGCAGATGCAGAAGGGGCTGCTGTATGGCGGGCAGTCCGGGCCGGAGACCGAGGCGGCGCGGCTGTTTTGCGAGATGGTTCCCTGTGCGGATCTGATGCGGTTCTGCTCATCCGGTAGCGAGGCCGTGCAGTGTGCGCTTCGACTGGCGCGGACGCATACGGGGCGGCGGGTGGTGATCAAGTTCGAGGGGCATTACCACGGGTGGTTCGACAATATCCTGTGGTCGACCACCCCGCCGGCCGGGGCGAGCGGGCCGGTGGCGGGCAGCAAGGGGCAGCAGACGACGACCGACGAGATCGAGGTGCTTCCGTGGAATGATCTCGCGACCCTGACGGACCGGCTGGCCAAGGGGGATGTGGCCGGCGTGATCATGGAATCGATCATGTGCAACCAG
>CAIYPH010000552.1 GCA_903928045.1 uncultured Rhodospirillales bacterium | reverse complement strand
GAAAAGTTTTTTGCTCCTTTTTTTCAAAAAAGGAGCGCTTCCTTCCTGTCAGCTCTTCGGCTTGACCCGAACCGCCTTGTCGCCGGCGATGTCGTCGGGATGAGCCACCACCACGCGGCCGCCCTTGACCACGCCGAACACCGGGATATTGCCGGAGATCGCCTCATGGTCGGTGGCGGTGTAGGGGCGGTCATAGACCGTCACCACGCCATCCACCTTGGTCTGCAGGTTCTCGAGCGCGGCGCGGATCTTGGCGCCATCGGTCGACTTGGCCTGCTCGATGGCGGCCTTCAGCAGATAAACGCTGTCATATCCCTGCGAGGCGGAGACCGGGGAAGGGATGCGGTCGACCTTGTAGGCGGCCTGGTAGGCCTCGATGAAGGCCTTGCGCTTCGGCGTGTCACCGGTCTGGATGAAGGTCTGCGGCATCATCGCGCCCTCGCCATTGGCGCCGGCATTGTCGATGAAAGTCGCCATCGAGAGCGTCCAGGAGCCGATCATCGGCACTTTCCAGCCGAGCTTGGCCATGCCGTTGGCGATCTGCGCGAGTTCGGGCCCGATCGCATAGGTGAGGATCACGTCGGCGCCGGCCTGCTTGGCGCGCAGCAGCTGGGCCGTCATGTCGGTGTCGCCGATGTTGAACTTCTCCTCGGCCACCGGCTTCACGCCCATGCCCGCCAGCGCGCGGGTGAGGTCCTCGCGGCCGAGCTGGCCGTAATTGGTGCTGTCGGCGAGGATGGCCGGGGCCTTGAAGCCTTGGCGTTTGATCGCCTCGTTGGCGATCATCGCGGACTGGATGAGATCATTCGCGGCGGTGCGGAAAACGTAGTTGGGCGACTTGAACTGCCCGGCGATCGCGGTGCCGGTGGCGACGTTGTTCAGCACCGGGATTTCGGCTTCCTGGTAGAAGCGCTGCGAGGCGAGCGCCACGCCGGTGTTGATGTAGCCGAGGGTGGCGACCACCTGCTCCTTGTTGATCAGCTCCTGAGCGATCTGCACGCCGAGCTCGTTCTTCGCCTCGTCGTCGCGCTCCACGAGCTGGATCTGCCGGCCCATGATACCGCCGGCCTTGTTGATCTCGCTGACGGCGAGCTTCACGCCGTCACGCATCGAGACACCCATGGAGGCGGAGCCGCCGGTGAAGGGGCCGGAGAGTCCAACCTTGATCGGCTGTGCCAGCGCCGTGCCAGCCAACAGCAGGCTCGCGGCAGCCACCGCGATGACGTTCCTGAACATTGTTCTTTTTCCCTGATCTAGAGGCCCAGTCGGCGCTTTGCCGGCATGGCAACCCGCGCGCCATATCACGCATCCGCACTTCAGCAAATCCGCCGGTCGAAACGATACCGATCTTCCGCTTGACGTTCCCCACAGGGGCCGGAATGAATGCCCCATGTCTGACCGTCTCCCCCATTTGACCCAAGCGGCCGAGGCGGCGCTCGCCGCACGCCGCGCCCGCGAGGCCGAGGCGCTGCGCGCCAATCTGCGCCGCCGAAAACAGCAATCGCGCGACCGCGCGGAAGGACCCGCGATGACCCTCTCCGGCTGCATCGAAATGCTGTTCACCGACCTCGCCGATTACCCCGCCCGCATCCGCGCCTGCCGCGCGGCCGGGCTGGGAGCAGTGGAGTTCTGGCGTTGGAAAGGTAAGGACATCGAGGCCATTGCCGCGGCGAGCCGAGAGGCCGGGCTGCCGGTCGCGGTGTTCAGCGTCGAGCCGGGCGGCCGCTTGGTCGATCCGGCGACACACGGCGAATTTCTCCAAGGCCTTCGCGAGACCATCCCCATCGCCGCCCGCCTCGGCACCACCCGCCTGATCGTGCTCTCGGGCGATACGCTGCCCGGCTTGCCGGCCGAGGCGCAGCGCGACGCGGTGATCGCCGCCCTGCGCGCCGCCGCTCCCATCGCGGAGGCCGCTGGGATCACGCTGCTGCTGGAACCGCTCAACACCGTGCGCGACCATGTCGGCTACTTCCTCGACCGCACGGGGGACGGGCTCGAGATCATCGACGCTGTCGGCTCACCCGCCGTGCGGCTACTCTACGACATCTACCATTCCGCCATGATGGGCGAGGACCCCGCGGTGGTGCTGGCCGGCCGGGGCGACCGCGTCGGCTACGTGCATGCCGCCGACACCAATGGCCGCCATGAGCCCGGCAGCGGCACGATCGACTGGGCGCATGTACGCGAAACCCTCGCCGGACTGGGATACACCGGCCCGATCGGCCTCGAATTCCGCCCCGCCGCCGATACCGCAGCCGCACTGCGGCAAGCTATCGAGCAGCTGACCGCCCCGGAGCCCGCCCGATGACCACTCGGCCCACACTCCTGTTCATCTCCCTGCTCGGCGGGGAGGGCACCTATGACCCGAAGAATTTCCGCCGCCTGCCCGGGGGCGACGATGACACGGTGTGGATGCGCATGACGCTCGATCACCTCGGCGTCACCGATCACGTCGACTACATCGGCGCGCGCCCGCATCGCGGCGAGGCACTGCCGGCGCCCGAGGGGATCGACGCGGTGATCCTCGGCGGCTCGATCGACTCCGTCCATGACAACCACCCCTGGCAGGCCAAGGTGCGCGACTTCCTCGCCCGCTGGCGCGCCACCCGCCGGCCGCTGTTTGGCATTTGTGGCGGCCACCAGATCGCCTCGGTGGTTGAGGGCGGCGCGGTTGATACCATGCAAACCGGCAAGATCGCCGGCTCCTACCCGGTAGAGCGCACCCAGGAAGGCGAGGGGCATTTCCTGTTTGACGGCTTCGCGCCGGACCAGGCGTTCCATTTCTCGCACTACGACCGCGTCGCCGAACTACCGCCGGGGGCCGTAGTTTTGGCGCAGCGCGAGCACACGCCGCATGCCGCGCTCGATCATGGCGGCAACTGGTTCTCCGTGCAGTTCCATCCCGAGGCCACCGCCGACCTGTTCGCCACCGTCTACGGCGATCAGCCCGAGGTGCTCGCCCGCTATCGCCTGCTGCCCGGCACCGAGCGGATGCTGCTGAATTTCCTCATCGGCACCGGCATCGTGAAGGCGGGCGTGGTGAAGCCATGAGCGTGATCCGCCGCGCCGATCTCACCATCACCGCCTGGCGCAATGGCGCCGGCCGCAAGGCGGATATCGCGACCGGGCCGGGCTGGCTGATCGGCTTCGCCTTCCTCGATGCCGACGCCCCCTTCTCCGACTACACCGGGCATGACCGCACCATCACCCTCGCCGAAGGCCCCGGCTTTACCCTGGCCGATACCACCGGAAAATCCCTCCCCGTCACCACAATCGGCCGCCCCGCGCCGTTCGATGGTGGCTGGATCGTCGATTGCCGCATCCATGGCGCGCCCTGCGTGGTGGCAAATGTGATAACTGAACGCGCCCAATGGCGTCATGCCGCGACCGTCCACTCCGCCGCCGACCTGCCGCCGCCCGACCCGGCGGCCGAGGCCGAAGTACTGGTGCTGCTCGCCGGCACGGCCACCCTGGATGGCACTCAAGCCGGCAGGCATGACGCGATCCGCCGCGCCCCGGGGCAGGACGTCCATGCAGCGGCCGACGCCCTCATCTACCGCGCCCGCGTGTGGAAGGCCTGAACTCCCCCCTGTCGCCCGTCGCCGCCCTGCTCTATCCTGGCGCAAACACGCAGCGGAGGGCGCCATGAAACTCGCATTCTTCAACGATTTCCGTCTTGGAATCGTCATCGGTGACGGCATTGTCGACGTCTCGGCCGAGGTGGCCGATGTGCCGCACACCGGCCCGGGCAACCTCATCAGCAACCTGATCGGCGATTTCGCCCGCTATCGCACCCGCCTTGAAGCCGCCGCCGCCCGCGGCACCGCGGTGCCGCTCGCCGATGTCACCCTGCGCCCGCCGCTGCCGCGCCCGGCCAACATCGTCTGCATGGCAGTCAACTATATGGAGGACGGCACCAAGACCGAGCCCGCCCCCATCAACGCCTTCCAGAAGGCCTCCACCGCCATCATCGGGCCGGGCGATCGCATGGTGCTGCCCGATGTCGCGGCCACTATCTTCGAGGGTGAAGCCGAGCTCGCGCTGGTGATCGGCAAGACCGCCACCAACGTGAAGGCCGCCGACGCGATGGACTATGTGTTCGGCTACACCTGCTTCATCGACGGCTCCGCCCGCGGCGTGCCGGCCTTCTATCAGATGAAGTCCCGCGAGACCTTCGCCCCGATCGGCCCGTGGATCGTGACCGCCGACGAGATCGCCGATCCGCAGAACCTCCAGGTAAAGCTGTGGAACAACGGCGAGATCAAGCAGAACTTCAACACCGATGACATGGCGCACAAAATCGCCCGCTGCATCGAGTGGGTCAGCTCTGTCCACACCCTGCTGCCGGGCGACATCCTGGCCACCGGCACCAACCACCGCGGCCTGCACGCCTTCCAGCACGGCGACAAGATCGACCTCGAGGTCGAGAAGGTCGGCAAGCTCTCCATCACCGTGCATGACGACCTCAAGCGCACCTGGGGCCGCGACACCCGCTTGGAACGCGCCGGCATGACGCCCGACACCTCGCCGCAGCTCACCGGCAAATACGCCAAGGCCTGACCCATGAAGATCGAGATCCTCTGCACCGGCGACGAAGTGCTGACCGGCAAGATCACCAACACCAACTTCTCCTACATGGCGCAGAAGCTGGAAGATGTGGGGCTCTCGGTCTACTGGGGCACCACTGTCGGCGATGACCGGGAGGCGCTGCTCAGCGCCTTCCACCTCGCCTCCGCCCGCGCCGACGCGGTGATCGTCAACGGCGGCCTCGGCCCGACCGTCGATGATCTGAGCCAGGAAATCGCCGCACAGGCCGCCGGCGTCGGCCTGGTGCTGGACGAAGAATGGCTGGCCCGCATGGAGCACTTCTTCACCAGCCGCGGCCGCACCATGCCGCCCAATAACAAGAAACAGGCGATGCTGCCCGAGGGGGCCGAGTTCATCGACAACCCGATCGGCACCGCCTGCGGCTTCGCGATCGATATCGGCAAGGCCCGCTTCTTCTTCACCCCCGGCGTGCCGCGCGAACTGCACCGCATGCTGGAACAGCAGCTGATCCCCCGCCTGCTCGACCGCGCCGGCGCCCCCGGCATGATCAAGCTCAAGCGCTTCCACTGCTACGGGCTCGGCGAATCCCATATCGACCAGATCCTCGAAGGCGTCGAAGACCTGGCACCCGATGGCTCCGTGAAGCTTGGCTTCCGCGCCCACTACCCGCAGATCGAAATCAAGCTCACCACCCGCGGCTCGGACGCCGATGACATCGACCGCAAGGTGGCGCCCGTGCAGTCCGAAGTGAAGCGCCGCATCGGCAACTTCATCATCGCCGAGGACGACCAGACCCTCGAAGGCGTGGTGCTCGCCGCCCTCACCAAGGAAGGCGGCACGCTCGCGGTGGCGGAAACCTTCACCTCCGGCATCATCGCCTCCCGCCTGGTCTCCCACCAAAGCGGCCGTCACATCATGCGCCGCGGCGTCACCACCCGCGATCGTGAGGAACTCTTCCGCGCCACCGGCCTCGCCGGCTTCCCCCACCAGGACGCTTACGACGCCGATATCGCCGCCGCCGCCGCCGAAAACCTCGCCCGCGAGGCCGGCGCCAGCCACGCGCTGGCCGTGCTGATCGACGTCGATGAAGGCCCGGACCGGCGCGACCTCGGTGGCCTCATCCAGATCGCCATCGCCAGCCCCACGGGAACCGTCACCCGCACAACCCGAATCCTCGGCGGCTGGGAATGGATCCGCCTCGGCGCCGTGGAGCTTGCGATGGATTGCCTGCGACGGCATTTGCACGGGTTGCCCGTGCATGAGCGGACGGATTTCGAGAAGCGATAAGGTAAGGAAGCGGTTCTTTTTTGAAAAAAAGAACCAAAAAACTTTTATCCGTTTTCATCGCGCTCTCCAAGGAACGCGCGATGCAAACGGATTAGAAAGTTTTTGCTTCTTTTTTCAAAAAGAAGCGCTTGCTTCCTTCAGCCTCAGTTGGTCGCGACCGGCGCCTGATCGGCGCGGCGGCTCTGCCACAGCGCGAGGAAGTCGATCGGCTGCAACAGCACCGGCGGAAAGCCGCCGTCGCGCGTCACATCGGACAGGATCGAGCGGGCATAGGGGAACAGGATGCGCGGGCATTCCACCAGCAGAACCGGCTCGATGGTGTTGTCGGGGATGCCGGTCAGGGTGAAGACACCGGAATAGGCGAGCTCGGCGAGGAACACGCGCGGGCCGGCGGCGGCGCCGTTGTTGCTCGGCTCGCTCGCCTCGGCGCGGATCGCCAGCGTGACTTCGAACACGTTCTGGCCTTCCTGCACGCGCCGGGCCTGCACGTCGAGGTTGATATCCACCCGCGGCGCCGTCTTCAGCTGGGTGTAGATCATCGGCGCGCCCGGCACTTCGAAGGACAAATCCTTGATGTACTGGATGTTGACCGCGATCGGCGTGGAGGGCTGGCCGGCAGCCTGGTTCGGGTCCTGGGTGGTGGCGGACATGGTGGTCTCCGTTTCACAAATCTGCGGCGGGCGGTAGCACAGCGCCGATCAGGAAGGAAGCGCTTGCCGCCTCAGTGGTGCCAGGTGAACCCATCCGGCGCCGGCCCGGTGGGGTCGCAGCGCAGGATCTGCCCGTTCGTCACCTTGGTGCCGGTCATCGCCAGGATGAAGCCCCAATGGCTGACCACCAGCGTGTCCGACCAATCCGGGATCGCCGCCATCTCGGCGCGGAAGCGCGCGGCGCGGCCGGCAAGCTGCTCCACCGGCTCCTCGACCTGCGGCCACCAGATCTCCTCGATATGGGAGAAATCATGCTGCGGCCAGGCACGCGCGAGCTCGGTGCGGGGCGAGCCGATGTCGCAGGCGAAGGCGTAGCGCTCGCCCACCAGCGGGTTGACGATGACCTCGATCCCGAGCACGCGCGCAATCGGGGCAGCGGTTTGCAGGGCACGGGTGTAGGGGGAGGCGATGATGCGGCGGATCCCGGACCCGGCCAGCGCGATGGCGGCGGCCTCGGCCTGCTCATGGCCAAGCGGCGTCAACTTGGGGTCTACGATCCCCGGATCACGCTTGGTCTGCGTGAACAGGAGGTTGAATTCGCTTTGGCCGTGGCGCAGCAGGATCATGCCGCTCGATTAGCCGCTGTTCCGCCGGCTGGCAATCCGGCGGCTTTGGTTGTGTGGCGCGGGCGGCGCGCTTATGTGTTACGTCCTGGCGTCAGAATGTGGCGCGGCAGAGCACACGGAGTGTCCATATGGGTGGCGGCGGCGGTTTCCCGATCGATATCGTGCTGTTCGCCATGGTCGCGGCGTTCCTGGTGCTGCGGCTGCGCAGCGTGCTGGGCCGCCGCCAGGGCTTCGAGCGGCCGGCCGAGCCGGTGCAGCCGGCCGACGCCACGCCACGGCCGGCGCCGCGCGGCGATGGACCTGTCATCGACGGCACCGCGCAAAACCTCCGCGTGCGAAATCTGCCCCCGCCCGGCAGCCCGCAGGCCCAGGCGCTTGCCCGCATGTCCGTGGTGGAGGCGACATTCGACCCCGCCCGCTTCCTCGATGGCGCCGAGGCGGCGTTCCGCATCATCGTCGCCGCCTTCGCCGCCGGCGATCGCGCGAAACTAAGGCCGTTGCTGTCCGACGACACCTACCACGCCTTCGAGGGCGCCATCACCGCGCGCGAGGCCGCCGGAGAGACCCAGCGCACTGAAATCCGCAGCATCGAGAGCTCCGCCATCGAGTCAGCCGAGCTGCGTGGCGTCACCGCCGACATCACCGTGCGCTTCGTCTCCGATCAGGTGAACGTGACCATCGGGCGCGACGGCCTCCCCTCGGCTGGCACCGACGCGGTGACCGAGATCACCGATCTGTGGAGTTTCGAGCGTAATCTGGCGACGCCCGACCCCACCTGGCGGCTCGTGGCCGCGCGCAGCGCCTGATGCGGCGGCTCGCCGCGGCGGCAGCCGGTCTCCTCGCCTTGCTCGCCGGATGCACCCCGCAGCCCACCGCCCTTCCCCCCGGCCCATCGGACGCGCTGGCGACCTGGACCCCGCCGCGCGGCACCGGCCCGGCGCTGACGCCGGTCACCTTCGCGCACCTCCCGGGCTGGCGGACCGACAAGCTCGCCCAGGCCGTCCCTGCCTTCCTCGCAAGCTGCGTGCAGATGATGGCCTCGCCGGGCCAGACACTCGGCGGCATGGGCGAGGCCGCCAGCCGCGGCGGCGTGGCGGCGCGCTGGCGCGGCCCCTGCGAGGCGGCCCGCGCGGT
>CAIYPH010000551.1 GCA_903928045.1 uncultured Rhodospirillales bacterium | reverse complement strand
CGGTGATGATCGCGCAAGGGGGCGGCGCGGTGGTTAACACCGCCTCGGTCGCCGGGCTCGCGCCGAGTGCCGGGATGGTCGCCTATGTCGCCTCCAAGCACGCGGTGCTGGGGATGACCTAGGTGGCGGCCGCCGAGGTCGGGCGGAACAACATCCGGGTCAACGCCGTATGCCCCGGCCCGATCGCGACGCGCATGACGCGCGACATCGCCCGCCAGGTTTCGCCCAACAACCCCGATGCGGTGGAGGCGCGCTACTCCTCCTCCATCCCGCTCGGCCGCTACGGCACCGCCGAGGAAGTGGCCAACGTGGTGCTGTTCCTGTGCTCCGACCTCGCGAGCAACGTGACCGGCACGCAATACGTGGTGGATGGCGGGCGGCTCGCGGGCGCGGCGGGGGTGACCAGCAACGGCATGCGGTGATCGTATCGGGGGTGGCGGGGCGCGGGGGATCGGCTAAAGTCATGCCCTGCAATCAGGGGGCCTGACCATGACACTCCGCACCACCCGCCGCGCCGCACTGCTCGGCGCCATCGCCGCGCCCGCCATTCTGCGCACCGGCCTCGCGCAATCCGCGCCGATCAAGCTCGGCACGCTGACGCCGCAGACCGGCGCCGGCGGCCCCTACGGCCCGCTGATGATCAAGATGGCGCAGACCGTGGTGGGCGACATCAACGCCGCCGGCGGCGTGCTCGGCCGCAAGATCGAGCTGGTGAGCGAGGATGACCAGACCAACCCGGACGCAGGTGTTCGTGCCGCGCGAAAACTGATCGATGTCGATCGCGTCTCGGCGATCATCGGCACCTGGGCGTCCGGCGTTACCAGCGCGGTGGCGCCGCTGTGCTGGGAGAACAAGGTGATGCTGTTCACCGTCTCCGGCGCGGATTCCATCACCAAGCTGCCGCATCTCGGCTACATCATCCGCACCCAGCCGAACTCCTTCCTGCAGACCACCCGCTTCGGCCAGCACATCGCCGAAGGCGGCGCCAAGCGGGTGTTCTCGCTGGCCGCCCAGACCCCCTTCGCGGCCGACGTCTATAACCGTCTGACCGAGGTGATGAAGCCGAAGGGCGAGACCATCGGGCAGGTGGTGTATGACGCCTCGAAATCCACCTTCCGCAGCGAGATCGACCAGGCGCTGAAGGCCAAGCCCGACGCGCTGTTCCTCAACTCCTACACCCCCGACCTCACCGTGCTGCTGCGCGAGCTGTTCCGGGCGGGCTACGAGGGCAAGAAATACACGCTGGCCTATGCGGCCAATGCCAAGCTGCTGGAGAGCCTGCCGGCCGAGGTGGTGGAGGGGCTGGTGAGCATGGCGCCGAGCCCGGACATCGACAGCCCGGCCTTCAAGAAGGTGCAGTCCGTCGTCGGTGCCGACCCCGATCCCTATTCCTGCCAGGTGCATGACCATGTGAACCTCGCGGCGCTGGCGATCGCCAAAGCGGGCTCGGATGCTGGCAGCGCCATTCATGGCGCGGTGCGCGCGGTGGGCAACCCCGCGGGCGTGAAGGTCAACAGCGCGGTCGAGGGGCTGAAGCTGCTCGCCGCCGGCAAGGAGGTGAATTTCGAGGGCGCGTCCGGCCCCTGCAAGTTCACCCCGATCGGCGACATCGAGAACTGCAAGTTCCGCTTCGAGGTCGCCGAGAAGGGCAAGTATCGCCTGCTATCGGTTTCTTGATTCCCCCGCCTTGATTATCGAACTTGCGCAGCTTCTGATCAACGGGATTCTGGCCGGCGCCCTGCTTGCGGTGCCGGCCATCGGCTTCACCGCGATCTATGCCGTGCTGCGATTCCCCAATTTCGCGGTGGCGAGCCACGCCACCATCGGTGCCTATGCCGGCTACATCGCCAACGTGAATTACGGGCTGCCGGCCTGGATGTCGCTGTTCGCGGCGTTTCTGGTCGCGGGCGTGTTCGGGGTGGTGTCGGACGAGATCGTGCTGCGCCGGCTGCGCGATTCCGGGCCGCTCACGGTCGCCATCGCCTCGGTGGCCCTGACGATCGTGCTGGAGAATGTGGTGCGCTTCAGCTTCGGCAATGACCTGCTGGGCTATGACCTGCCGGTGCTGCGGGACTGGCGGGCGAGCGGCCTGCGGATCGGGCCGCAGCAGGTCTACAACGCGCTGGCCGCCGCAGCGGCGATGGCGGCGCTGTTCCTGTTCCTCGCCTTCACCCGCACCGGCAAGATGATGCGCGCGGTGGCCGACAACCCGATGCTGGCCGGGCTTAAGGGGATCGACGCGCTGACGGTGGCGCGGCTGGCGAACTTCGCCGGCATGGGGCTGGCCGGCTTCGGCGGCATGCTGATCGGGCTTGATACCTCGATCGACCCGCAGACCGGTTTCCGCGTGATGCTCAGCATCTTCGCCGCCGCCGTGGTCGGCGGGCTTGGCAGCATCCCGGGCGCGGTGATCGGCGCCTTCGTGGTGGGCATCGGCGAGGAACTCTCGCTGATCGTGCTCGATCCTTCCTACCGCACCGCGATCGGCTTCGTGGCGATCCTGGTCGTGCTCTCCTTCCGCCCGCGCGGCATTCTCGGCGAGCGGGCCTACTGAGATGCAGCCGCGCCTCTCCTTCACCCAAACGCTCGATGACGCCACCCGCCGGATTCTGGTGGAGAGTATCGACCTGCACAACGTCGCCACCTCCGGGCAGGCCGATTACGCCCCCTTCGCCTATCTGCTGCATGAGGGCGAGGAACTGATCGGCGGCATCGCCGGGTTCATGTGGGGCGGCTGGCTGCAGGTGCAGGCGCTGTGGGTGGCGCCGCATGCGCGCCGTGGTGGCCATGCCTCGACTTTGCTGGCGGAAGCCGAGGCATATGCCGCCGCGCGCGGCTGTGGCCATGCCACGCTCGAGACCCATAACCCCACCGCGCTCGCCTTCTACCAGCGCCGCGGCTACGCCGTGTTCGGCGCACTGGCGGATTATCCACCGGGCGGGGCCAAGTCCTTCCTTCGCAAGACCCTGGGGGCCGCCTGATGGCCAATTACCTCCCCGCCATGGCCGCCTTCGCCGGGTTCTATGCCCTGATGGCGCTCGGGCTGAACCTGATTTTCGGGCTCGCTGGCATGGTCAATCTCGGCCTGGTCGGCTTCTTCGCCATCGGCGCCTACGTCTCGGCGCTGCTGACGGTGAGCCTGCATTGGCCGATGCTGGCGGGCTGGGCGGTGGCGGCGCTGTTCTCGGCGGCCTGTGGCGCCGTGGTGGCGGTGATCACCGCGCGGCTCAAGGGTGACTATCTCGCCATCGTCACCCTCGGTTTCGCCGAGGTAATCCGCCTCGTCGCCTCCAACGAGTTGTGGCTCACCGGCGGCACCACCGGCATCTCCGCCATCCCCGGGCCATGGCGCGGCGAGGTTTCGCCCTTCGCGTTCAACCTGATTTTCGCCGCCATCGTCTGGATCACCGTCTGCATCGTCGGCCTCCTGTTCGGCCGCTTATCCAACGCGCCATTCGGCCGGGTGCTGCGGGCGATCCGCGAGGACGAGATGATCGCGGCGGTGGCGGGCAAGCCGGTGCTGGCCTTCAAGGTGCAGGCCTTCGCGCTCGGCGCCGGGGTGCTCGGCCTCGCCGGCGCGCTCTACGCCCATTACAACGCCTATATCGCGCCCGACGGGTTCCAGCCGCTGATCACCATCTACGTGGTGCTGGCGCTCACCGCCGGCGGCACCGGCACCATGCGGGGCGCCATTCTCGGCGCCATCCTGGTGATGTTCCTCACCGAAGGCACTCGCTTCCTCGGCGGTGCGATGGCCGGCCTCAAGCCGGTACAGATCGCCGCCGTGCGCGAGGGGCTGATCGGCGCCACCCTCATCCTCGTCCTCTATATCCGCCCGCAGGGTATCCTGCCGGAGCGCCCCCGAACGCTGAATCTGGAGCCCAGATGACCCGCCCCGACGCCACGCCCCATCTCGCCGCCGTGCTCGCCGCACATCGCGGCACCGATCAGCCCGCCGCCACCTTCCGCGCCATCGATGCCGCACTTGCGGCGACCACCGGGCATATCCTGTTCACCATCCTGATCCACCACCCCGTGCTCAGGCAGTCCGAGCGGTTCTACACCAACATGCCGGACGCCTATCCCGTCGGCGGGCGCAAGCCGGTGACCGATACGGCCTGGATGCAGTCGGTGGTGCAGCGCGGTGATCCCTGGATCTGCCGCACCCGGGAGGACGTGGCCGAGGCGTTTTTCGACCATGAGCTGATCTGGTCGCTCGGCTGCGAATCCTGCCTCAACATGCCGGTGCGCTGGAACGGCCAGACGCTCGGCACGCTCAATCTGCTGCACCGCGCCGGCTGGTACAGCGAGTCCGACCTCGCGACCGTCCGCCTGTTCGGCCATCTCGCGCTACCGGCGATGGCGCTGATCAGCCGGAGCTGAGCCGGGAGGATTGTTCTGCGGGCGCGGCAGGTGCCCGCGCCTCGCCTTGCCGCAGTGCAGCGCGGCCGATAACTTCGCCCGATGTCCGCAAGCACGCTCACCTCCGGTCTCGTCTTCCCGCACCCGCTCCCACCCGAAGCCGGCGAAATGGTCGATATCGCGCCGGGCATCCGCTGGCTGCGCCTGGCCCTGCCCTTCGCGCTCAACCATGTGAACATCTACCTGATCGATGACGGCGATGGCTGGGCGGTGCTCGACACCGGCGTCGCCGACCTGCGCACCCGCACCGTGTGGATGGACGTGATCACCAACCGCCTCGGCGGCCGCAAGCTCACCCGGCTGATCCTCACCCATTTCCACCCCGACCATCTCGGCCTCGCCGGCTGGATGACCGGCGAACTCGGTCTCGAACTATGGATGACCACGGGCGAATACCGCGCCGGGCAGCGGGCCCGCCAGTTGCTGAACGAGGACGGACGGCGCGTGCATCGCGGCTTCTTCACCCGCCACGGCATGGACGAGGCCACCATCCAGGCCGCCATGGGCCGCGGCACCGCCTACATGAAAATGACCACCGGCCTGCCCGACCACTATAATCCCCTGGTGGCCGGCCAGACACTGCGGATCGGCGGGCGGGACTTCGAGATTCTCACCGGCGGCGGCCACGCCCCGGAGCAGGCCATGCTGCTCTGCCGGGCCGACGGCATCTTCCTCGCCGCGGACCAGGTGCTGGCCCGGATATCTCCCAATATCGGGGTCTGGCCGACCGAGCCGGAGTCCAACCCGCTGCTGCATTATCTGACGTCGCTGGCCGCGCTGCGGGAGTCCATCCCCGATGCGGTGCTCGCGCTGCCCGCCCACAACCTGCCCTTTTTCGGCGTGCACACCCGCATCGGCGAATTGCAGAGCCACCACGACGCCCGCTGCAACGAGATCATCGCCGCCTGCGCCACCCCGCGCACGACCTGCGAGGTGCTGCCGGTGCTGTTCCCGCGCCTGCTCGATGCCCACCAGATCGGCTTCGCTTTCGGCGAGGTGCTGGCCCACCTCAACTACCTCAACGGCACCGGCGCCCTGATCTCGGCAAGCGAAGCCGGCGTGGTCCGCTTCGCGCGGGACTGACGGGTCCGCCGGGGCCGCGAGGCCCCGGCGATCCGCGTGACGTCAGACCGCGCCGTACTGCTTGAACCAGGCCAACAGGCGCTTCATGCCATCCGCCGCGTCATCGGCGCGGTAGGACGGGCGGTAATCGGCGTGGAACCCATGCGGCGCCTCGGGATAGACGACGATCTCGACCGTCTTGCCGGCCGCCTTGGCCTTGGCCGCGGCTGCCTGCACGTCCTCCACCTTTATGCCGCCATCCTTGCCGCCGTAGAGGCCGAGCAGCGGGCATTTCAGATCGCCCGCCACGTCGGCGGCGGATTTCGGCTGGATCTCCGACGGAGCCCCCCCGACCGGCCCATACCACGCCACGGCCGCCTTGAGGTTGGGGTTGTGCGCAGCATATAGCCACGTCGTGCGCCCGCCACGGCAGAAGCCGGTGACGCCGAGCCGCGTCGCCGAACCGCCATGGGCGGCGGCAAACGCCACCGCGCCGTCAAGGTCCTTCATCAGCGTGGCGTCCGGCGCCTTGGAAATCACCTGGCTGAAGATCTGCTGCACGTCCGTCATCTTGGAAAGGTCACCGAGCCGTGCATAGACCTCCGGGGCGATCGCCGCGTATCCGGCCTTGGCGAAACGGCGGCAAGTGTCCTTGATGTATTCGTGAACGCCGAAAATCTCCTCGTTCACAACAACGGTCGGGAACGGCCCGGCGCCCACCGGCTTGGCGAAATAGCCAGGCAACTCGGTATCGCCGACGGGAATTTTGACCTCCATTGCCTCGATGCCGGTCGTGTCGGTTTTGATCACCTGCGCCTCGACGCGGGTGGTGGCAAGCGTGAGCCCGCTCATCAGCCCGCTCATCATCAGGCCGCGACGGGCCAGCGGATAGTGCGTCAGTCCGGACAGGCCATGCAGATCGTTCATGCGCGGGATTCCCTCTATGGTTGCGGCTGGATATGGACCTCCCGGGACGAACGGCAAGCCCCGTTTATTCCATCTGACGTGTTGCAATTGCGAGTGAGTTGCAATATCACTTGGCCAATCCCGGAGTGACCCATGATCCGACACCCCAAGCGCTTCCTCGCCGCAACTCTCCTCGCCTGCGCCCCCGCCCTCCCCGCTTCCGCCGCGCTGCGGGTCTACTCGCCATACGTCGAGGAGGGCGAGGCCGAGATCGAAACCCAGTTTGACGCCACGGCCGATCACCGCCCCACCAAAACCGGCGCCTATACCGCCAATATCAGCGTGGGCTACGGCGTCACCTCGTTCTGGAAAGCCGAGGTCGAGGGCCAGTGGAAGCGTGACCCGCAGGGCGGCATGACGTTTGATTCGACGTCGTTCGAGAACGTCTTCCAGCTCACCGAGCAAGGCAAATACGACGTCGATGTCGGCTTTTTCGCCGAGATCGAGACCGTGCGGAAGCGGGGCGACCACAACAGCATCACCCTCGGCCCGATCTTCCGCAAGGAATTCGGCAGCAACGTCACCACGGTGAATTTCCTGTTCACCCACGAGCTCGGCAACCGCTCCGCCGCCGGCGCCACCTTCGAGACGCGGGTGCAAAGCCTGTGGCCGATCACTGACGCCCTGCAAGGCGGCATCGAGGCTTATTGGCAACCTGGCCGTCTCGGCGCCTTCCCCGGGGTCAACACCCAGGGCCTGCGCAGCGGACCGGCGCTGGCCGGCGATTGGCGCGTGCCGGGGCTCGGCAAGCTGAAATACGAGCTCGGCTACCTCGTCGGCATCACCGCCAACGCGCCCCAGGGCACGCTGCGGGGCGTGCTGGAATACGAGTTCCGCTTCTAGCGCAGCGCCAGCACCCGCTTCGGCGCAAGCAGGAACGGCGGCAGATAGGCGGGGATGTTGCTGAACGGCAGCACTTCCGGCTTAAGCGAAATCCCCAACACATCGGCCATGAACGCCCGCCGCGCCCCGATGCGGCCCCAAGCCTCCGGATACTTCGCGGCAAATTCGGCACGCAGCGCCGCGTCGGCCAGCGCGATGCCGTCCTCGATATTGGTGGTGAACCACGGCGAATGGGTCGCCGGGATCACATCCACCTGGATCGCCATTCCCGAGCGCGGCGCGATGGTGCTGCCCGGGAAAATCGGTGAGTGCATCCATTCATCGATATGAATGAGATGCCCGGGATTGAGGCCGACGCCGAAGAACGGGTCGCCGAGATGGCGGTGGATGATCTCATAAAGCGCCCCGCCAGTGGTGCCGATGCCGACAGCGCCGTACCACTCGCATACCGCGGCGAAATAGGGGGCAGCCAGCTTCTCCACGTAGTCGGCGATCCCGGCCGGCAACTCCCCGGCATCCGCCACCACGAATCCGGCACGGGCATTCAACGCGCCCTGAATGCCGCAGGCCATGGTGAACGGGTCACCGCGCTCGATGATCCGCGCCGAGGGGCTCGGCAGGCCGCGCGAGGCACGCGGCCCGGCGGAGAGCATGGTGTGGCAGGCGAGCGGCAGGCCAGGCACCGCCATCAGCCGCGCCGCCTCCAACTCGCACATTCCCGGCCGCAGCCCGAACATCACGTTGCGCAGCGCCTGCGACGAATAGGTGGCGGCGAATTCGAAGGCGGCCAGCTGATCGACCTCGTTGATCGCCCGCAGCCCATCCTCTGGATTCTGGAACATCGCGGTGGCATTGCGCACCGGCCCAATGGCCCGCAGGGCGCGGGACACAAACTCCGGCAGATCGAGCCAGTCATCCGTGGCGCCGGGATCGGACGGTTCGAAAATCTTCCACCCCACCGCCCCAATGCGCATCCCCGCACTCAGCCCAGCCTCCGCCAGCAGCACCGGCAGCGGCAATTGCCGATCGCGCGGCTGGCCCGGCAGCGAGAAGGTCTGGCACAGCACGCGGTCGAAATCCCCCGCCGCCAACTCCGCGTAGGACCACCCCTCATTGCCCAGAAATAGCGTCGGCCGCCGGCCGGGCATGATCACCAGCAGCGTCTCCTCGAAGCGCGGATCATAGCCGGTGAGGTAGGCGACATTGGCGGCATGTTCACGATCGCCATCGACGGCCAGCGCATCGAACCCCGCCGCCATCGCGCGGCGCAGCGCCTCGGCGACGCGGGCCTGGTAGGTGGTGCCGGGAATCGCCGGCTGCACCGTGGGCTCGCCGAATGCGGGAAGCTCGACCTCGATCAGAGCGGGACTAGGCATGATGATCCTCTTCGGTAGCGCGCCCGGCGGCGACGGTGATGACGAGGAGTAGCAGCCCCGCCGCCCCCAGCGCCATGGGGAGACTGGTCGCTTCCGCCGCCAATCCGATCAACGCCGGCCCGGCGAGCAGCCCGACATACCCAGGCGCCGCCGCCGCCG
>CAIYPH010000550.1 GCA_903928045.1 uncultured Rhodospirillales bacterium | reverse complement strand
TGCCGCCGCTGCGCGATCGCGGTGAAGATATCCTGCTGATTGCCCGCCGCTTCCTGCGCCAGTTTTCGTCCACCGAGGGTAAGCGCTTTACCGGCTTCGCGCCGGAGGTCGAGGCGCGCCTGCTCGCCTACCCCTGGCCCGGCAATGTGCGGCAGTTACAGAACGTGGTGCGCAATGTCGTTGTGCTGAACGACGCAAAGACAGTCACGCTGGACATGCTTCCGGCCATGGACGGCGGCGGTGCCACGCCGGCTTCCGCGCCGGCGGATGTCCCAGCCGGTCAGGGTAACGCGGGGATCGCCGTCCTGCCGGGCGATCCCACCGCCATTGAACCGCTCGCAGTGGCTGAGCGCCGATACATAGAACACGCAATCGCCCTGTGCGGCGGGAATATGCAGTTGGTGGCGCGCCGCCTGCAGGTCAGCCCATCGACCCTGTACCGCAAGAAAGAGGCCTGGGCTACGAGCTAGCACCGCGACGGGCGGTGCCGGCCATCACCCGGTCGAGTACCGCGACGAGATCATCAAGGATGATCGGCTTGCCGAGGAAATCGTCCATGCCCGCGTCGAGGCACGCTTCGCGATGCTGATCGAGCACGTTGGCGGTGATTGCGACGATGGGGATGTCAGAAACCGGCGGTTCCATCCGTCTGATCGCGCGGGCGGCGGTCAGCCCATCCATCTCGGGCATCATCACATCCATCAAAACGACATCATACCGCGCATTGCCCAGCGCACTGATGACCTCGTGGCCATTCCCCGCTGCATCCACGCGATGGCCCATCATTTCGAGCCGTGTGACGACGACCATGCGATTGGTGGCGTTGTCCTCGCCCAGCAGGATGCGCAGCCGACGCGCCGGCGCTGCCGGCTGAGCCGAGGGCGCGGCAAACTTGGCCGGAGCGCCGGACGGCGCCACGCCGAACGTGATATCGAAGTAGAATGTCGCACCCTTACCGACATCGCTGATGACGTTGATGGTGCCACCCATCAGGTTGACCAACCGCCGGCTGATTGCCAGCCCCAGCCCACTGCCGCCAAAACGCCGCGACACCGAGCTGTCCACCTGGGAAAACTGCTTGAACAACGCGGCTTGCGACGCTGGCGCGATGCCGATGCCGGTATCGGTAACACTGAAGCCAATCGCCGCCCGCCCGTCGGATATCCCGCGCAGCACGGCAGAGAGCGTGACGCCGCCCGCAGTGGTGAACTTCAACCCATTATCCACCAGGTTGAGCAAGATCTGCCTCAGACGCCCAGGGTCACCCACCAGGCGCGGCGGCACGTCGGGAGCTACCTCCAAGCGGATGGTCAGCCCTTTTTCGGTTGCCCGCACGCGCAACAGGTCGACCACACCCGACATGGTCTGGGTAAGATCGAAAGGGATGCGCTCCAGCTCCATGCGGCCGACATCGAGCTTGGTGAAATCGAGGATATCATTGATGAGCCGCAGGAGATTTTCGGCGGCGTCGCGCAGGGTGGTCGCGAAGCGGAGCTGCTGGGCCGACAAGGGACTGTCCAGCAGCAGGCCTGACATGCCGATGATCCCGTTCAGGGGCGTGCGGATCTCATGGCTCATCATCGCCAGGAAATCGGTACGCGCGCGCGCTCCGGCCTCGGCGGCGTCACGCGCGGCCGCCAGGGCCTGCTCGTTGCGCTTGCGCTCGGTGACGTCGGTAAACGTCCGCACTGCGCCACCCGGGACGAGATGGGTCGTCACCTCGAGCACCTGCCCGTTCGGCCTGGTGCGGTCATAGACGAAAGGCCCCGGTTCGCCGCGGCGAATGACGGCGAGAATATCCCGTTGTCCGACATCCTCCGCGGCGAACTCACCCCGCTGAGCGAGCGCCGCCTTGATCTCGCGATAAGCCCGCTTCTTCCCGCTCGGCTCGTATGGCAGATCGAGCAGTTCGAACACGCGGCGGTTGGCGACCGGTGTATTGCCCGCGGTATCGACCATGATGATGCCCTGGCTGATATTCTCCAGGGTTGCGGAGAGAAAAGCCTGTGACGACACAACGCGCTGGCGCTGGGTGACGAGAAGCACCCCGATGGCGGCAAAAACCAGCGTCAGCAAGGCGCTCAGCGAAAGGTAAGTACTGGTATCGCGATAGAACGACTGGAACACCTCGTCGCTCGCCAGACCGACAATGACCGCCAGGCCATAGCGATCGAGGCGGCGGTATGTATAAAGACGCTCCACGCCGTCGATTGCGCTGGTGGCGCGGTAGCTGCCCTGGTTTCCACCTGACGCGATGCGCTGCCGGGTCGCGGCGTCGAGCACGCCGCCGATGGCGCCCTCGGCTTCCGGCGCGTGGGC